>NZ_JBQDLF010000022.1:0-61000 GCF_052095815.1 Brachybacterium sp.
CGCATCCTCTCCGGTGGTGTGGACGCCTCGGCGCTGTACCCGCCGAAGCGATTCTTCGGCGCGGCGCGGAACATCGAGCACGGCGGCTCGCTGACCATCCTGGCCTCGGCCCTGGTGGAGACCGGCTCCAAGATGGACGAGGTCATCTTCGAGGAGTTCAAGGGCACCGGCAACATGGAGCTGCGACTGTCCCGCCATCTGGCGGACAAGCGCATCTTCCCGGCAGTGGATGTCAACGCCTCCGGCACCCGCCGCGAGGAGGCGCTGATGGGCAAGGAGGAGCTGGCCATCATGTGGAAGCTCCGTCGTGTCCTGGGCTCGCTCGAGCAGCAGCAGGCGCTCGAGATACTCATGGAGCGGGTCAAGAAGACTCAGTCGAACACCGAGTTCCTCATGACGGTCCAGAAGAACACCCCGAGCGTGAACGGGCGCAGCGGCGACTGACCCGGCGTCACCCGTCACTGCGCAGGTCGCAGACGCCGCAGGGCCTGCCCACCGACCATGGTGGGCAGGCCCTGCGGCGTCTGCGGCCGGGAGCTTCCGGGCCTGCTTCCCGGCAACGCTTGTGAGGACGGGGAAGAGGGGATAGCGTGATCCCTCGTGAACGTTCACGTCCAGTGTCGGACCCCTTCAGAAGGATGAACCCCTCCATGCATCGCGATTCCTCCCCTTTCCGCTGGGCTGTTCTTGGCCCCGGCTCGATCGCTCGTCGCTTCGCCTCCCAGCTGCCCGCCTCCCAGGACGGTGTCCTGGTCGCCGTCGGCAGCAGCTCCAAGGAGCGGGCGCAGAGCTTCGCCGACGAGTTCCCCCTCGCGGAGCCCGCGCTGATCGGTGACTACGCCGAGGTGCTCGCCTCCGAACAGGTCGATGCCGTGTACATCTCGACCGTGCATACCGGTCACGCCCGGCTGGCCGCGATGGCCCTGGAAGCGGGCAAGCACGTGCTGTGCGAGAAGCCGCTCACCCCGAACGCCGCCACCTCGATGGCCCTCCTCGATCTGGCCGCACGCACCGGCCGGGTGCTGCTGGAGGCATACATGTACCGCTTCCACCCCCAGACCCAGCGCGTGCTCGACCTCGTCGCCGAGGGCGCGATCGGCGATGTCGCCCATGTCGATGCGTCCTTCGCCTTCGACACCGGCGGCCGCAGCGGGCGCCTGTTCGACCCGGCCATCGCCGGAGGCGGCATCCTCGACGTGGGCTGCTACCCGATGTCCCTGGCCCGTTTCGTCGCCGGAGCCGCACAGGGCCGAGCCTTCGCCGATCCGCTCACCGTCACCGGCCACGGGACCATCGGCCAGACGGGGGTGGACGAATGGGCCACCGCCGAGCTCACACTGCCCGGCGACATCACCGCGAGCCTGCGCACCGGGGTGCGTCTGGCCGATCCGCAGTCCGCGACCATCACGGGCTCCCGCGGCGTGATCCGGCTGTCCGATCCCTGGGCTCTCGGCCAGGAGCCGACGGTGATCGAGCTCGACGTGGTCGGGGAGCAGCCGCAGCGGATCGAGGTGCCGGCCGCCGCTCCATATGCCCTCGAGGCCGATGCGCTCGCCGCGGCAGCACGCGGAGCAGGAGAGGTCCCCGAGCTCACCGCGGACAACTCGCTAGGCCAGGCACGGGCGCTGGACTCCTGGCGCGAGCAGATCGGGCTGCAGTACCCCTTCGAAGCGGAGGACGCAGATATCCCGACCCTCACCGGACGCCCGATCGAGCACGGCTCGGCCCAGACGGGCCCGGCCATGACCTACGGCAGCATCCCGGGGATCGAGAAGCAGATCTCCCGCCTGGTGATGGGCTGTGACAACCAGATGACCCTGCCCCAGGCATCGGCGATGTTCGACGCCTTCTACGAGATCGGCGGAACGACCTTCGACACCGCCTACATCTACGGCGGCGGATACATCGAGAAGCTCTTCGGCCAGTGGGTGCGCAACCGCGGGGTCCGCGAGGACGTCGTCGTGATCACGAAGGGAGCGCACACCCCTCACTGCGACCCGGAGTCGATCACGCGCCAGCTCGAGGAGTCCCTCGAGCGTCAGGGCACGGACTATGCGGACCTCTACATGATGCACCGCGACAATCCCGAGATCCCCGTCGGGGAGTTCGTGGACGCGATGGACGAGCACCTGCGCGCCGGCCGGATCCGCGCCTACGGCGGATCCAACTGGACCCCGGCCCGCGTGGACGAGGCCAACGAGTACGCCCGTGCCAACGGACGCACCGGGTTCGTCGGCGTCTCCAACCACTTCGGCCTCGCCGAGGCGCTGGACGTGCCGTGGGCAGGCTGCGTCCACGCCACCGACCCCGAGTCCAAGGCCTGGTTCGAGGAGCGCGGCATCGCCCTGCTGCCGTGGTCCTCGCAGGCACGCGGCTTCTTCACCGGCCGCGCCCATCCGGAGGACCGCTCGGATGCAGAGCTGGTGCGCTGCTATTACAGCGACGAGAACTTCGAACGCCTCGCCCGCGCAGAGCAGCTCGGCGCCGAGCGGGGGGTTCCGGCCACGGCGATCGCGCTGGCCTTCGTGCTGCACCAGAAGTTCCCGACCTTCGCCCTGTTCGGCCCCCGCAGCATCGCCGAGATGCGCTCGTCCACCCTGGGACTGGGCGTCGAGCTGACCACGGAGGAGATGGCCTGGTTGGATCTCAAGTCGCCGGTACGATGAGCGGCATGCCACGCCGGGCCACGATCGTCGACGTCGCCGAGCGGGCCGGGGTCTCCCGGCAGACCGTCTCGCGCGCGATGAACGATCTGCCCGGCATCAGCGCGGGGACCCGGGAGCGGGTGCTCGCGGCCGCGAAGGAGCTGAGCTACCGGCCCTCGCGGTTCGGCCGCGGACTCGTCGAGCAGGGCCCGATCACTCTCGGCCTGGTGGTGGAGGATCTCTCGAACTCGTACTTCGCAGAGCTCGGCGCCGCAGTGGTCCGCGCCTGCGCACCCCATGGCTGGAACGTGGTGCTCGCCGAGGCGATGAACGCCCCGAACCCTCAGCAGGTGGCAGGGGATCTGGCGCGACGGGTCGACGCGCTCGTCGGCTACGGGGTGCTCACCGACGACATCCGTGGCCGGGGCGGGATGCCGGTGGTCCAGCTGGATTCTCATCGCTCCCATCTCGATGAGGGTGGGGTGGTCGAGCTGGCGCAGGGCACCGCCATGGCGGAGCTTGCCGAGCACCTGGGCCGGTCCGGTGCTCGCCGACCCCTGGTGCTCGACCTCACCGGCGGGCTCGGCCGCTCACGCTGCCTCGCGCTCGCCGCCGCACTCTCGCCGCTGGTCCCAGAGGGTGAGGTGCCGGTGCGCGAGGTGGATGCGAGGGAGGGACACAGGGAGCTCCTCGAGGAGGTCCTCGCCGACGGGGTCGATACGCTCGTCGCCTTCAACGACGAACTCGCCGTCCGTCTGCTGCGGGCCCTGCGCGAGCTCGGGATCACCGTGCCGGACCAGGTGCGCCTGGTGGGCATCGACGGCCTCGAGATCGGCTCGCTGGTCACCCCCGAGCTGACCACCTTGAGCATCGACATCGAGGCGGTGGCCCGGGAGACGGTCTCGCTCGTCGCCGGGATGCTCGACGGCTCCGTCCCGCTGCAGGGGGAGGGCGCCCACCGGGTGGTGCCGTACCGCCTGGAGGTGCGTGCCTCCACCTGAGCAGCGCGATGTTGCGCACGCCGCACCCACAGCCCTCGCCCGGGAGGGGCTGGTCGTGGCAGACTGTGACGTCGGTTCTGGTTCACGGTGCCCGCCGGGCGCCGACCCAGCGACCCCGAGCAAGGAGAGTCATGAAGGCTGATATCCACCCCGCTTACGGCGAGACCACGGTGACCTGCACCTGCGGTAACTCGTTCACCACCCGCAGCACCAAGAGCAACGGTGCCATCAGCACCGAGGTCTGCTCCGAGTGCCACCCGTTCTACACCGGCAAGCAGAAGATCCTGGACACCGGCGGCCGCGTCGCTCGCTTCCAGGCCCGCTACGGCAAGAAGAACTGATCGACGTCTCCGACGCCGGTGCGCGCCTGCGGGCGTGCACCGGCGTCGTCGCATGTGAGGGTTCGGAGCCCGGGCCGCAGAGGAAGATGCACCGATGAGCGAGCAAGACGCTGCAGATCGCCTCGCTCCGCTGCGCCTCGAGCATGCCCGACTCCAGGAGTCGATGGCCGATCCCGCCCTGCATGATGACCCGGCCCGTGCCCGACGAGTCGGTCGGCGCTATGCGGAGCTGGAGAGCGTGCTCGCCGCCTCCGCGCGGATGGAGAGCACTGCCGCGGATCTCGCGACCGCCCGCGAGCTCATCGCCCTGGAGGACGGGGACGAGGAGCTGATCGCAGAGGCCGAGCAGCTCGCCGCCCGCCTCGAGCACGAGCACGAGCATCTCGACGACCTGCTCGCCCCTCGCGATCCCGACGACGCACGCGACGTGATCCTCGAGATCAAGGCAGGAGCGGGCGGCGAGGAGTCCGCTCTGTTCGCCACCGAGATGCTGCGCATGTACCGCGCCTATGCCGAGTCCAAGGGATGGCGCCTGGAGGTGCTGACCTCCGCGGAGTCCGACCTCGGAGGCCTCAAGGACGTCACCGTCGCGATCACGGCTCGCACGGCGACCGGGCCGGGTGACGGCGTCTACGCGCATCTCAAGCATGAGGCGGGCGTGCACCGCGTCCAGCGGGTCCCGGTCACGGAGTCCCAGGGGCGGATCCATACCTCCGCCGTCGGCGTGCTGGTGCTGCCCGAAGCGGACGAGGCCGATGAATCGGAGCTGCTGGCCGAGGCGATGGCCCCCGCGAACCTCCGCATCGATGTCTTCCGCTCGAGCGGCCCGGGCGGGCAGAGCGTCAACACCACCGACTCCGCAGTGCGGATCACCCACCTGCCCACTGGAGTGGTGGTCTCCTGCCAGGACCAGAAGAGCCAGCTGCAGAACCGCGATCAGGCGCTGCGGATCCTCCGCACCCGCCTGCTGGACGCCCGCCGCGCCGAGCAGGAGGCGCAGTCCTCGGCGACCCGCCGCCTGCAGGTCCGCAGCGTTGACCGCAGCGAGCGCATCCGCACCTACAACTTCCCCGAATCCCGGGTCGCGGATCACCGCACCGGGTACAAGGCCGGCAACCTCTCCCAGGTCCTCGCCGGGGACCTCGACGACCTGATCGCCTCTTCCCGGACCGCCGAGCGGGACGCCCGCCTGGCCGATGCCCGCGCGGGCACCCCCGAGGAACGGCTCTGATGGACGCCCGAGACCTGCGCGCCCGGCTGCGCACTGCACTGGCCGAGACCACCCAGCGGCTCGGAGCGGCCGGGGTGCCTTCCCCGAGCGTCGATGCCCGGGCACTGATCGCCCATGCGGCGCGGACCGAGCAGCCGCTGGTGATGCTCGATGAGCTCCCGGCGGACTTCTCCGCAGACCTCGAGCGGCTCACCCTCCGCCGCGAGCGGCGGGAGCCGCTGCAGCTGATCCTCGGGCGCGCGCCTTTCCGCCGACTGATGCTCACGGTGCGTCCCGGAATCTTCATCCCGAGGCCGGAGACCGAGCTGGCCCTCGACCTCCTGCGCGAGCACCTCCCGGATGCTCCCACCCAGGTGGCGGACCTCTGCTCGGGCTCCGGTGCGCTGGGCGCTGCGGTGCTCGACGAGATCCCCGGCGCCGCCGTGCTGGCCATCGAGGTCGATGCCGCTGCGGCGGCGCTGAGCACCGAGAACCTCGAGCTGGCGGGACCCGGCCGTGGTCGGGTCGTGCAGGCGGACCTCAGAGCGGCGATCCCGGAACTGGTCGCCGCTGCACCCTTCGACGCGATCCTCTCCAACCCTCCCTATATCCCGCCCGACGCCGTGCCCCGTGACGTGGAGGTCATCGACCATGACCCGCACCGCGCACTCTTCGGCGGCGGGGACGACGGCCTGGAGGTGCCGCGAGCGGTCATCGCTTGGGCCGGACGCCTGCTGCGACCCGGCGGAGTGCTGATCATGGAGCACGCGGACGTCCAGGGCGCAGCGACCCGCGCCCTCGCCGCCGAGCTCGACGGCTTCGACCTGCTGACCACCGCCCCCGACCTGACCGGCCGCGACCGTTTCCTCATCGCGCGCCGCTCCCAGGGGGCACCGAACCTCGGAAGTGAGAGACTGTCCCGGTGAGCGTGCACGACACACAGAACCCAGAGAACCGCGAGGAAGCCCTCGCCGCCGCCGTCGACGCCGTCCGCGGAGGTGAGCTGATCGTCCTGCCGACGGACACCGTCTACGGCATCGGCGCGGACGCCTTCACGCCGGAGGCGGTCGAAGCGCTGCTCGAGGCCAAGGGCCGCGGCCGGGACACCCCGCCGCCGGTGCTGATCGGCGACCACGCCGTGCTGCTGGCACTGGCCGCGGACCTCCCCGACTATGTCGAGGAGCTCGCCGAGGAGCTGTGGCCCGGTGCGCTGACCCTGATCCTCACCGCCCAGCCCTCGCTCACCTGGGACCTGGGCGAAACGCGCGGCACCGTGGCGTTGCGGATGCCTGAGGACGAGGTGGCGCTCGAGCTGCTGCGTCGCACCGGCCCGCTCGCCGTCTCGAGCGCCAACCGCCACGGCAAGCCCGCTGCGAAGAGCGTCCTGGACGCGGCGACCCAGCTCGGTGATTCGGTGGCGATCTACCTCGATGGGGGACCGGCCCGGATCGGCTCGAGCTCCACCATCCTGGACACCACCGTGACCCCTGCGGAGATCGTCCGCGAAGGCGCCATCAGCAAGGAGCGGATCATCGAGGCGGTCGGGGACATCTTCACCGCCCCCGAGCCCGAGCCCGAGGCGGAGCCGGAGACGGATCCCGAGGATGCCGAGCAGCCCGGGGAGGAGGCCGCAGCGACCGACGCCGCAGCGGCGGGGGAGCTGGAGGCCACCGATGAGGGGTCGGCCGGCATCACCCCGGGCGATGCAGACGAGGCCGGCAATACCCCGCCCAACACCCCGCCCAACCCCCCGGCCAACCCCCCGGCGTCGTCGGACGACTCCGTCCTGGACCTCCCCTCCGAGCCGGAGCAGTCCGCGGCCAGTGCCGAGCTGCCGCTCGCCGAGACTCCGCTGGACGGGATCGGTGAGGCCCCTGCCGCACCCGGGGACAGCGGCGCGGAGGACGGTCCCGCGGAGAACACGCCCGGGTGAGGATCTATCTCTTCCTCCTGCTGCTCGCAGCGGCGGTCGCCTACCTGGTAACCCCTGCTGTGAGGCTGCTGGCTCGGCGCGCAGGGGCGATGACAGCGGTGCGGGACCGTGACGTGCATGATGCCGTCACGCCCCGGCTCGGCGGCCTCGCGATGCTTGTGGCCGTGGTCTGCGCGATGCTGGTCGCGAGCAACGTGCCCTTCCTCGAAGGGCTCTTCCGCGATTCTCGGCAGCCCTGGGCGATCCTCGCCGCAGCAGGCCTCGTGTGCCTGCTCGGCGCCGCTGACGACAAATGGGATCTGGACTGGGTGACCAAGCTCGCCGGCCAGGTGCTGGCGGCGCTGCTGCTGGCCTGGCAGGGCGTGAGCCTGGTGACCCTGCCGATCAACGGCGTCACCGTCCTCTCGGGGCGAACTGCTCTGATCCTCACCGTGCTGGTGGTGGTGGTGAGCATGAATGCGGTCAACTTCGTGGACGGCCTCGACGGCCTTGCCGCCGGAGTGATGGCGATCGGCGGCTCCGCCTTCTTCGTCTACGCCTACACGCTCACCCGCAGCTCCTCGGCCACGGACTACTCCTCGCTGGCCGCGCTGCTGACCGCAGTGATGATCGGGGCGTGCCTCGGCTTCCTGCCCCATAACCTCACCCGCGCCCGCATCTTCATGGGGGACTCGGGGTCGATGCTGCTGGGCCTGCTGCTCGCGGCGAGCACCATCGCGGTGACCGGCCAGGTCGACCCCGGCAGACTCTCGGGCGCGGACTTCTTCGGCCAGTTCCTGCCGATCCTGCTCCCGATCGGGGTGATGGTGGTCCCGTTCCTGGACTTCGCCCTCGCGGTCGTGCGACGGATCGGCTCCGGCAAGTCGCCCTTCCACGCGGACAAGGCGCATCTGCACCACCGCCTGCTCAGCCTCGGGCACAGCAAGCGCACCGCTGTGCTGATCATGTACACCTGGACCGTGGTCATCTCGGTGGGGCTGCTGCTCCCACTGGTGCTCCCGATGCGCACGGTCGTCATCTTCTGGGTGATCGGTCTGCTGTTCGCCGTCCTACTCACCTTCGACCCCCTCAGATGGCGCTCCGGCCGTCACCGGAAGGAATCCGATGTCCCCTCACCCTGAGACCCCCGACGCTCCCGAGCAGGCCAGCCGCAGGACCTCGCCGCCCCGCACCGCTGGCGACCGGGCCATGCAGCGCGCCACGCTGATCGCACTCGCCGTGGGTGTCCTCCTGGCAGCGGTCGTGGTCGTCATCGCCGCCACGCGCCCGGACCCCGCAGCCCTCTGGGGTGCGCTCGTCGGCTCGGCGCTCACCCTCGTGATGGTGCTGCCGACAGTGGGCATCACCTTCCTCGGAAAACGGCTCACCCCGATCTCGATGGCCGCGACCGTGCTCGGCAGCTGGGCCGTCAAGATGTTCATTGTGATCCTCGTCCTGATCGCCGTGAAGGACCTGGCGAGTGTGTCCACGCCGTGGATCGGGCTCGCACTGCTGGTCGGCGCGGTCTCGGCGGTGCTCGTCGAGGCCGTGCTGCTGGCCCGCACCCGCCAGCCCCTGGATGTGGAGCCCCATCAGGGCGCCGAGGAGGAGCCCGAGGCCACTGCCGGAGTATGAGTCTCTGTTATGCTTCCGGAGGCGCTCGACCGCTGATCACGGCATAGAACTGTGAACCAGACGAGGGCTGATCGACCACCCGGGCCGCCATGGCGTCGTCCATCGCCGTACGCACGGTGGCCGCACCGCGAGTGGACTCGATCTGGCATGACCATCCAGGCCGTCCTCGACGGTCGAACGAATCTGGGAGATCGAGCTGAACACCGCAGACCTCAGTCCCGCACTCTATGCAGAGGACTCCTTCTTCCATATCCCCACGCTGGGGGAGTTCTTCCCGGAGGCGCTCCTCTTCGAGGGGACCTGGTTCGAGTTCAACCGCGTCCAGCTGGTGCGGCTCATCGTCCTCGCCGTCGTGCTGATCGCCATGTGCATCATCGCCTCGCGGGCCAAGCTCGTTCCCGGACGCGTCCAGAGCGTCGTCGAGCTCGTGATCGACTTCGTGAACAACAACATCATCGCGAACACGCTGGGCCTCAAGGATGGCAAGCGTTTCGCCCCGATGCTGATCACGATGTTCTTCTTCATCCTCTCGATGAACCTGGCCGGTGTGATCCCCGGCCTGAACCTCGCCGGCACCTCGGTGATCGGGCTGCCTCTGCTGCTGGCCCTGTGGACCTTCGTCACCTACGTCGGCGCCGGCATCAAGAAGCATGGCTTCCTGGGCTACCTGAAGTCCGAGACCATGCCCCCCGGCATCCCGTGGCCGATCTACATCCTGCTGATCCCGATCGAGCTGCTGCAGGTCGTCGTGATTCGCTGGGCATCGCTCACCATCCGACTGCTCGCGAACATGGTCGCCGGACACATGATGATCGTCGTGTTCATCGGCATGACCCACGCGCTGCTGTTCTCGGGAGACTGGCTGATCGCGATCAGCCCCTTCGCCGGAGCGATGGCCATCGGCATCTACGGCTTCGAGATCTTCGTCGGCGCACTGCAGGCCTTCATCTTCACGATGCTGACCGCCGTGTACATCCAGCTCGCGACCTCCGACGAGCACTGACCCCCGCCACGGCGGGCGGCCTCGCGGCCACCGCCGAGCGGTGCTTTCCCGCCTGACCCCCAAGAACCTGATCGTCGCCCCCACGCGGCACAACGAAAGGAAACCCCCATGGAGCCCACGATCCTCGCTGAGGTGTCCGGCAACATTGCGACCATCGGCTACGGCCTCGCCGCCATCGGCCCGGGCATCGGCCTCGGCATCCTGGTCGGCAAGACCGCTGAGGCTCAGGCTCGTCAGCCCGAGATGCGCTCGCAGCTGCAGACCACGATGCTGATCGGCGTCGCCTTCACCGAGATCCTCGCGCTGCTGGCGATCGTCACCGGCCTGATCTTCTGAGGCGGAGCAGATGATTCTGGCAGAAGCAGGGGGAGAAGTCCCCGGCTGGCGGCTGCTCATCCCGCTCCCGCAGGAGATCGCCTGGTCGGCGATCTTCCTGCTGATCTTCGTGCTCGTCTTCATGAAGTTCGTGCTCCCGCGCATGAACGCCGTGCTGGACGAACGCTCAGAGAAGATCGAGGGCGGCATCCGCAACGCGGAGAAGGTCCAGGAGCAGGTCGACCAGCTCAAGAGCGATCAGGAGCAGGAGCTCGCTGCCGCTCGGCAGGAGGCCGCTTCGATCCGCGAGAAGGCCCGCGCCGACGGTCAGAAGATCGTCGACGAGGCCCGTACCCGTGCCGACGCCGAGAACGAGCGCGTGCTCGCCAACGGCCGTCAGCAGCTGAGTGCCGAGCGGATCGCCGCCTCGACCGAGCTGCGCGGGGAGGTCGGATCGCTCGCAAGCGATCTGGCGTCCAAGATCGTCGGCGAGTCACTCACCGACGATGAGCGCTCCCGCCGTGTGATCGACCGGTTCCTGGACGACCTCGAGTCGAGCCAGACCACCACCCGATAAGGAACCGTGATGCGAGGAACCTCCTCCACCTCCTTCGCCGAGGTGCTCCGGCAGGCCGAAGCCGCTTTCGCAGGCGGCAACGGTGCACTGGAGTCCGAAGCCCAGGAGCTGTTCTCGGTGGCAGATGCCATCGACTCCAGCAACCAGCTCGTGCGCACGCTCTCCGACCCCGGCCGACCGGCCGCGGTCAAGGAGGCCACCGTGCGTGCGCTGCTGAACAGCCGGGTCAGCCCGCAGAGCCTCGAGCTGACGCTCGAGATCGTGCAGCGGCGCTGGTCCGAGCAGGAGGACATCCTCGACGCTCTCGAGCTGCTCGGCGTCTCGGCGCTGCTTGCCCAGGCGCAGTCCGAGGGCGTGCTCGAGCAGGTCGAAGGAGAGCTGTTCGAGATCTCCCGGCTGATCGACGACAGCGGTGATCTCACTGCGGCGCTCGACGGCTCTCGGGAGGATCCCGCGCAGCGCGCCACCATCCTGCGCTCGCTGCTGGAGGGTCGCACCCACCGGCTCGCTCTCGCCCTCGCGGCCAGAGCTGTCGGACGTCGCACCGCGACCAAGCCGGCCCGGCGGGTCGAGGAGTTCGCACGCTTCGCCTCCGATCGTCGTCGGCGCGTCTTCGCTGCAGTATCGAGCGCGGTGCCCCTGAACGAGGCACAGCAGTCCCGACTCGGCGCGGTCCTCGCCGGGATCTACGGCCGCGAGGTTCAGATGAACCTCCAGGTCGACCCTGATGTCGTGGGCGGTCTCCGGATCCAGGTCGGCGACGACCTCTACGACGCCACCGTGCTGGCCCGGCTCTCCCGAGCCCGGTCGCAGCTGGTGGCCTGACTTAGTCCCGACGCCCCGGCGTCCCCAGCACTTTGTGAAGACCATCCCCCCCCAGCGGGGAGACCGAGAGGAAGCGAAGCACCAGATGGCGGAGCTCACGATCAGCCCGGAGGAGATCCGGAACGCCCTGGACACTGCGGTGTCCACCTATCAGGCAGGCGCCACCGAGCGCGAGGAGATCGGCCGCGTCAGCGAAGCCGCCGATGGCATCGCGCGTGTCGAGGGCCTGTCGAACGTCATGGCGAACGAGCTCGTCCGCTTCGAGGACGGCACCCTCGGCCTCGCGCTGAACCTCGAGCTGCGCGAGATCGGCGTCGTCGTGCTCGGCGAGTTCACCGGCATCGAGGAGGGCCAGCAGGTGCGTCGCACCGGCCAGGTCCTCTCCGTGCCCGTCGGTGACGGCTACCTCGGCCGCGTGGTCGACCCGGTCGGCACCCCGATCGACGGCCTCGGCGAGATCGAGACCGTGGGCCGCCGCGCCCTCGAGCTCCAGGCTCCCGGCGTCATGCAGCGCAAGGCCGTCAAGGAGCCCATGCAGACGGGCCTCAAGGCGATCGATGCGATGACCCCGATCGGCCGTGGCCAGCGTCAGCTGATCATCGGTGACCGGCAGACCGGCAAGACCGCCATCGGGATCGACACGATCCTGAACCAGAAGGCGAACTGGGAGTCGGGCGATCCGGACAAGCAGGTGCGCTGCATCTACGTCGCCATCGGCCAGAAGGGCTCGACCATCGCCTCGGTGCGCGCGACGCTCGAGGAGAACGGCGCGATGGAGTACACCACCATCGTCGCCGCCCCGGCCTCTGACCCCGCGGGCTTCAAGTACATCGCTCCCTACACCGGTTCGGCCATCGGCCAGCACTGGATGTACGAGGGCAAGCACGTCCTCATCATCTTCGATGACCTCTCGAAGCAGGCCGAGGCGTACCGCGCCGTGTCGCTGCTGCTGCGCCGCCCGCCGGGCCGTGAGGCCTACCCGGGTGACGTCTTCTACCTGCACTCGCGCCTTCTCGAGCGCTGTGCGAAGCTCTCGGACGAGATGGGCGGCGGTTCGATGACCGGCCTGCCGATCATCGAGACCAAGGCGAATGACGTCTCGGCGTACATCCCGACCAACGTCATCTCGATCACCGACGGCCAGTGCTTCCTGCAGTCGGACCTGTTCAACTCGAACCAGCGCCCTGCGGTCGACGTCGGCATCTCGGTGTCCCGCGTCGGCGGCTCCGCCCAGACCAAGGCCATGAAGTCGGTCTCGGGCACGCTGAAGATCGACCTCGCCCAGTACCGGGACCTCGAAGCCTTCGCGATGTTCGCCTCGGATCTCGACGCCGCCTCGAAGCAGCAGCTGAGCCGCGGCGCTCGCCTCATGGAGCTGCTCAAGCAGTCCCAGTACTCGCCGTTCCCGATGGAGGAGCAGGTCGTCTCGATCTGGGCCGGCACCAAGGGCAAGTTCGACGACCTCGAGGTCGAGGACGTGCGCGAGTTCGAGGGTCAGCTGCTCGAGCATCTCCGCCACAACGGCGGCGTGCTCGAGGCGATCCGCACCACCGGCAAGTTCGAGTCCGCCACCGAAGAGGAGCTCTCGAGCATCCTCGACCAGGTCAAGCAGGACTACCTCGCCGGCAAGGGCGACGGTGCGGTGCGCAACGACGAGAGCGGCCGACTGGCAGCCGATCAGATCGAGCAGGAGCAGATCGTCCGCGGCTGATGCGAGCTGCCGCCGCCTCTGAGGAGGCGGCGGCATCCGCCGGACGCATCCACCCCGCACGAGGAGAGACATGGGAGCCCAGCAGAGGGTTTACAAGCAGAAGATCCGTTCAGCCCAAGGGATGAAGAAGATCTTCAAGGCCAAGGAGATGGTCGCCGCGTCGCGCATCGCCAAGGCCCACGCCCGGGTGTTGGCGACGACGCCGTACGCCGATGCGCTCACGCGCGCCATCGGCTCGGTGGCCACCCACTCCGATGAGATCACGCACCCGTTCCTGGACAGCGAGCGCCAGCAGACGGGCCGTGCGGGAATCCTGATGATCACGGCGGACCGCGGCATGACCGGTCCGTACTCACACAACGTGATCCGGGCGGCGGAGCAGCTCGCGAACACGCTCCGCGACGAGGGCAAGGAACCGGTGATGTACGTCGTCGGCCGCAAGGGCGAGTCGTACTACCGCTTCCGAAATCGTCCCCCGCATCGCGCGTGGACTCCGTACAAGGAGAACGAGCTGCCGAACCTCGGTCGGGAGATCGCGGGAGTCCTCACCGGGGATCTCCTCAGCGAGGACCCGGCCGTGCACCTCGACGAGCTGTATGTCGTGGGCACCCAGTTCAAGACCCGGTTCGTCCAGGACACCAAGTCCATCCGGATGGTGCCGATGGGTCTTGTGGCGCCCGGGGCAGTCGAGACTCGACCGGCGTTCCCGCTGTACGAGTTCGCTCCCGACGCCGACACCGTCGTCGCGGAGCTGATGCCGCGATACGTCGAGTCGAGGATCATCAACATCCTGCTGCAGGCGATGGCTTCGGAGCACGCTTCCACGCAGCGCGCCATGAAGTCCGCTACCGACAACGCGGAGACCCAGATCCGAAAGTTCACCCGACTGGCGAACTCCGCCCGTCAGGCGGAGATCACCCAGGAGATCACGGAGATCGTCGGCGGCGCCGACGCCCTCTCGGGATCTGGCCGCACCGAACGCTGAGACCCTGGCCGACAGCGCCCCGCGCGTCGGCCCGACATGGAGAGAACGCACATGACCACCACCGCCCCCGTTCCGACCGCGACCGCCACCGGGCGCGTCGCCCGCGTCACCGGCGCCGTCGTCGACATCGAGTTCCCCCCGGGGAACATCCCGAACCTCTACAACGCGCTGACCATCGAGATCTCGGCGGAAGGCTCGGGCCTCGAGGCCTCGACCCTGACGCTCGAGACCGCCCAGCACCTGGGCGACGGCATGATCCGTGCGATCGCTCTGAAGCCGACCGATGGCCTCGTGCGCGGTCAGGCCGTGACCGACACCGGCGCCCCGATCTCCGTGCCCGTGGGCGATGCGACGCTCGGTACGGTCTTCGACGTGGTCGGGAACCCGCTGAACAAGCCGGCTTCCGAGCTCGAGATCTCCGAGCGCTGGCCGATCCACCGCAAGGCACCGAACTTCGACCAGCTCGAATCGGCGACCACGATGTTCGAGACCGGCATCAAGTCGATCGACCTGCTCACCCCCTACGTGCAGGGCGGAAAGATCGGCCTGTTCGGCGGCGCGGGCGTGGGCAAGACGGTCCTCATCCAGGAGATGATCTACCGCGTGGCGAACAACCACGACGGCGTCTCCGTCTTCGCCGGCGTGGGCGAGCGCACCCGTGAGGGCTGGGACCTCATCGAGGAGATGACCGAATCCGGCGTCATCGAGAAGACGGCCCTCGTCTTCGGCCAGATGGACGAGCCGCCGGGCACCCGCCTGCGCGTCGCGCTCTCGGCACTGACCATGGCGGAGTACTTCCGCGATGTGCAGAGCCAGGACGTGCTGCTGTTCATCGACAACATCTTCCGCTTCACCCAGGCGGGCTCCGAGGTCTCGACCCTGCTGGGCCGTATGCCCTCTGCAGTGGGCTACCAGCCCAACCTGGCCGACGAGATGGGTGTGCTCCAGGAGCGCATCACCTCGACCCGCGGCCACTCGATCACCTCGATGCAGGCGATCTACGTCCCGGCCGACGACTACACCGACCCGGCTCCGGCGACCACCTTCGCCCACCTCGACGCCACCACCGAGCTCTCGCGTGAGATCGCCTCGCGCGGCCTCTACCCGGCGATCGATCCGCTGACCTCGACCTCGCGGATCCTCGACCCGCGCTACGTGGGCCAGGACCACTACGACACCGCGGTGCGCGTGAAGCAGATCCTCCAGCGCAACAAGGAGCTGCAGGACATCATCGCTATGCTCGGCGTCGATGAGCTGTCCGAGGAGGACAAGGTCATCGTCTCGCGTGCGCGCCGCATCCAGCAGTTCCTCTCCCAGAACACGCACCTCGCGAAGCAGTTCACCGGCGTCGACGGCTCGGACGTCCCGCTGCGCGACACCATCGAGGGTTTCCGCGGCATCTGCGACGGCGAGTTCGACCACATCACCGAGTCCGCCTTCTTCAACGTCGGCGGGATCGACATGGTGCTCGAGAACCAGCACCGCATCGACAAGGAGCTCGGCGCGTGAGTGCGCTCGACGTCACCTTCGTCACCGCGGACCGGACCGTCTGGACCGGAGAGGCCGCGCAGGTCGTCGTGCCTGCCGTGGACGGCTCGATGGGCATCCTGCCCCAGATGCAGCCCACCCTGGCGATCCTCGGCACCGGCACGGTGCGGATCATCGACCAGGACGGCCACGTCGAGCAGCTTGCCGTGGACGGCGGCTTCGTCTCGGTCGACTCCGATGTCGTGACCATCGGCGTGGACGACGCGACGAGCGTTCCGTCGCAGGACTCCCGGTTCTGATCCGCGCCCTCCGACCATGACAGAGCTGAGCATCCCGATCCTCCTGCTGGGGGTCGGGATGCTCGTCGTCGTGGCCGCGTTGCTCGTGGTGCTGCGCCAGGTGCTGGTCTCTCGCCGCCGAGGTGCCTTCGAGTGCACGCTGCGGCGCCGGGGGCTGGTGGGCGGCACCAGCTGGCAGCACGGCCTGATGCGCTTCGGCAACGACCGGCTGCGCTGGTTCCGGGCCTTCTCGCTGCGGGTGCGCCCCGAGGTGGTGATCCGCCGGATCGACATCCTGGACGTCTCGCGGCGTCGCCTCCCGTCCCCGATCGAGGGCGGGGAGGACTCCTATCTCCTCGAGTTCGACCTGCGCGGCGGGCGTGAGGTCAGCGCGATCGTGGACCTGGTCTCCGGGGCGGCGCTGAACTCCTGGCTCGAGGCCGCACCGACGGGGATGGTCCTCGGCGACGCCGACTGAGACCCTCACCCCATCATGCGGCTCTGGAGCCCCAAGGCCTTAGCACGCGAGCTCCCTAAGGCTCGCCAGAGGCCCAGAGGCCCAGAGGCCCAGAGGCCCAGAGGCCCAGAGGCCCAGAGCCTCAGAGCAGAGGTTCAGAGCCTCAGACGCTCAGAGCCTCAGACGCTCACGGTCTCGCCGCTACGCAGCACGGTCATGGGCCTCAGCTGCGCATCTGCCAGCACCACATCGGCACGGCGGCCTGCGGCCAGCATCCCGATCCGATCCTGCATGCCGAGCACCGTGGCCGGCACTGTGGAGGCCGCACGCACGGCGCGGACCAGGTCCACCCCGGCTTCGGTGACCGCGAAGCGGACCACGTCGAGCAGATGCGCAGTGCCACCGGCGATCGACGTGCCGCCGGTGAGGGTCGCCACCCCCGCATCGACCGTGACGTCGAGCGCGCCGAGCCGGTACTGGCCGTCCGGCATCCCGGCCGCCGCCATCGCGTCGGTCACCAATGCCACGCTGTCCTCGTGAGCGATCGTGAAGACGTGGGCCACGGTGCGGGCATCGAGGTGGACGCCATCCGCGATCACCTCGACCACCAGCTCCCCGCGCGCGGCGGCATCCAGAGCGGCGAGTGCGGGGCCGGGATCCCGATGATGGATCGGACGCATTCCGTTGAACAGATGGGTCGCGGTGGGCAGCGCGGAACGACCGTGCTCCCGCCGCAGCTCGGTGCGGGAGAGTTCGATCGCCCGTGTCATCTGGGCGCTGCTGCCGTCGGTGTGACCGAGCGAGGGGAGTGCCCCGACCTCGGCCAGCGCCTCGATCACCGCGTCGGCGTCTTCTGCTTCCGGGGCCACCGTCATGGTGACGAGAGCGCCGCCGGCGATCTGGGCGAGCTCGCGGACCAGATCGGCATCGCCGCCGGTGATGTGCTCGGGATTCTGGGCCCCGCGCCGGGCGACGGAGATGAACGGGCCCTCGAGATGGATCGCCGCGATCTCGCCGTCGGCGGCGAGCTGGGCGAGATCCGCGACGCGAGAGCGCAGCGTCTGCGCATCGGCGGTCACCAGAGAGGCGACCAGGCTGGTCGTGCCATGTCGACGATGCTCGTGCACCGCAGTGAGCAGCTCGCGAGGATCACTCGCATCGGGGAACGACGCCCCGCCACCGCCGTGGCAGTGCAGGTCCACCAGCCCGGGAAGGATGATGCCGTCGTGGGAGAGGACCTTCGCCGCCCCATGCTCCGGAGCCAGTGCGGCGGGCCCGGCCCAGAGGATGTCGCCTCCTCCGATCAGCACCAGCGCGTCCGGCACCAGCCCCTGCTCGAGCACGGCAGTTCCGCGCAGGACCAGATCGGCGGTGAGTGCGGGGGACCGCTCAGGCTCGGACGTGCTCATGGTCGCTCCTGGTCAGGCGGTGGATGCCGACGGCGCCATCGGATCAGGCGCGACGGTCAGAACAGTGACGGTCGAAACAGCGACGGTCGAAACAGCGACGGTCGAAACAGCGACGGTCAGAACAGAGACTGCCAGAACAGAGGCAGTCAGAACAGACGGGATTCGGCGTCGTCGATGCCGCGCAGCGCGTCATAGTCGAGGGTCACGCAGTCGATGCCGCGGTCACCGGCGAGCACCCGGGCCTGCGGCTTGATCGCCTGGGCGGCGAAGATGCCGCGCACGGGAGCCAGCAGCGGGTCACGATTGAGCAGCTCGAGATAGCGAGTGAGCTGCTCGACGCCGTCGATCTCGCCCCGTCGCTTGATCTCGATCGCGACAGAGCCGCCGTCCTGGTCGCGGGCGAGGATGTCCACCGGGCCGATCGCGGTGAAGTACTCGCGGCGCACCAGGGACCAGCCCGTGCCCAGGGTCTCGATGTTGTCCGCCAGCAGAGCCTGGAGATGGGCTTCGACCCCGTCCTTCTGCAGGCCGGGATCCACGCCGAGCTCATGGGAGGAGTCCTCGAAGACCTCGTGGAGCCGCACCCGCAACCGGTCGCCCGTCTTCCCGTGGACCACGTCCCACTGCTCGAACCAGCCGCCCTCGGGATCGTCGGCAGCCTCCTCGTCGCTGCGACGCGTGGTCGACAGCGTGCAGGGAGGGCTCATCCAGTTCAGGGGCTTGTAGCTTCCCCCATCGGAATGGATGAGGACGCTGCCATCGGCTTTGATGATCAGCAGCCGAGGGGCCAGCGGGAGATGGGCGGTGAGCCGACCGGTGTAGTCGACAGAGCAACGGGCAACGACGAGACGCACCCATCCAGGGTACGTCACCGGCCGTGGCGGTCTGGTCCCGGGCCGGAGGATGAGAGTTCGATGAGACGTTCATGAGAAGGGCTTTACCCAGGTGCAGATGCTCACTAGGGCCTGGTCTGGGATCCGCGCCGCTCGTATCGTGAACAGGTCCCCGCACCGGTCCCGATCCCGGGCCACCCCGAAGGAGCTTCCTACCGTGCAACGACCCCTGGCAGTCCTGTTGATCCTCATCGGAATCATCGGACTCGTGCTGGGCCGCCTGGGGGAGACCACCTGGGCGCCCGAGACCGAGACCACCGCGACGGTCGCCCTGGACGATCCCGGCTCTGCCGTGGTGATCGACCCGGGTGTGCTCTATGTGGGCGGCGAGGAGGGGAAGGTCGTCATCGAAGGCGCCTCTGACGTCTCGGTGATCACCGCCGCGAACGGCGACATCGATGCCTACCTCGAAGACGTCCGCTACACCCGGATCACCGGCGCCGATGACTGGACCACCCTGAGCACCCTGGAGGTCAACCCCGAGGGTGCCGCGGAGCTGACCGATCCCACCACGTCTGACCTCTGGCGGTCCGTGGAGACGAAGCCGAGTCCCTACACGATCGATGTCGCGGACTTCTGGGCGGGCGAGAACGGAGAGAACGCGCAGGCCTATCGGCCATTGCTGATCGTCACCGACGGCACCGCCCCCGGCGCGGACAAGGTCTCCATCACCTGGCCCGTCGACGCCGAGAACGAATGGGTGCCCTTCGCCTACGCCGGTGGCGCCGCGATCGCCGTGATCGGACTGGTGCTGCTGGTGGTCTCGATCGGCGGCCGCCGACGCGATGAGGACGAGGACTGGAGCGTCGAGGACGGGGAGCCCGGCGTCGCGGACCAGGCCGCTCCGGCCCTGGCCGGTGCCGCAGCCGGCGGGAGCGAAGCTGTTGCGACCGTCGATGAGTCCGACGCCGACGAGCCCGACGTCGATTCCGCGGACCTCACCTCCGCTGACGCCGCACCTGCTGACGCCGCACCTGCTGATGGCGCGGCCGCTGGCGCCGCACCCGCTGACGACGTGGCTGCAGGCACCGAGACCGCCGGTACGGATCCGGTGCCGGAGGAGAGCGTCTGGTCGCTCGGAACGCCCGGCACGCCCGGCACCGAGGACGACGACTCGGATCCTGCCGGACCGGTCCGGCTCTTCGGCGATGACGAGGAGCGCCGATGAGCCGCCACGACCTGCCCTACCCTGCATCGAAGGACACCACCATGAACAGCCGATCCGTCGGTCGCCGCGGCCTCTTCCTCGGTGCCGGAACCCTCATGGCGAGCGGACTCCTCGCCGCCTGCACGGCCGAGCTCGCACCGCCGGAGGCCCCGCCCACCGGCGAGCCGCGAGAGGAGCCCGCTCCGGTCCAGACCACGGAGCAGTTCGCGACCATCGTGCCCGAGGTCAATGCCGCAGTGGTCGCCGCCGATGAGGCGCGGGACGCGGCGCTGCTCGCCCCGCGTGTCTCCGGATCCGCCGCCGAGTTCCGCACTGCCGCCTACGCCATGATCGCCAAGGCAGAGGAGTGGGCCGAGGACCTCAAGGTCCCCGGCACCGAACTGATCGTCCCGATGACCTCCGTGACCGCAGAGTTCCCCCGGGTCGCGATCGCGCTGGTCCAGGACTCGGTGGCGGAGGACGGGGTCCCGTACTTCATGGCGCTGCAGCAGGCCGATGCGAAATCGCCCTACAGCTCCTGGGGCTGGGCTCAGCAGGCCGTGGGGATCGAGATGCCCGTGGTCGCCAACGAGCTGATCGGTGCGGAGCAGGTCACCGCGGACACCGAAGGCCTGGTGATGACTCCGGCCGAGGCGCTCGCGCTCTACGCCAAGGTGCTCACCGGCGGCGATGCCGACGACGCCGAGGACCTGCTCGCTCCCAACCCTTTCCAGGCCGGCACCCATGAGCGCATCCAGACCGAGCGCTCCGAGCTCAACGCCGGGGTCGAGTGGGACGAGGCTGCGACCGTGCGGGAGAGCTACACCGTCAAGGACGGCGAGCTGCTCGGGCTGCGCACCGATGACGGCGGGGCGATCGTGATGGGCACGCTGATGTCCACCCGGAAGGTCACCATCAAGGACGGCGCCACGATGCGCTACGCCGAGGACAACAAGTACACCAAGGTGATCGGGAAGAAGGAGTTCACCTCCGAGTACATCCGGGAGTACGGCACCCATGTCGCGCTCTACATCCCGTCTCAGGACGCAGGTGGACAGGTCCAGCCGATCGGCGCCACGCAGACCGCGCTGAATGCCAGCGGGAAGTGACCGGGCAGGCTCAGCGCATGCCCGGCACGACTCCCTAGACTGGGTCCGTCCTGCAGTCGTCGAAGGAGTACACCTGTGACCGATCCGTACGGAATCATCGATCTGGCAGCGCTGAAGCAGCCCGCCGGAGGCGCCGCCTCCGCCGGCGCAGCACCCGGTGCCGGCACCCCGTCGGCGCACGAGGTCGCTGTCACCGAGCAGGGTCTCGAACAGCTGATCACGGACTCCCAGCAGGTGCCCACCCTGCTGCTGGTGACCAGCTCGCGGGTCCCCGAGGGAGAGCAGTTCCTCGCCTCTCTGCGCCGTTCGGTCGACGGGCGGGGCGGGGCGATCAGGCTCGCGCTCGTCGACGCCGACACCCAGCAGCGGGTCGCCACCGCGCTGCGCGTCGAGCAGCTTCCCACCCTGCTGCTGCTGATCATGGGCCAGATCCAGCCGATCGTGCAGGCCGTGCTCCCGGATGCAGAGATCGACAATCTCCTCGCCCAGGTGCTCGAAGTGGCCCGCCAGCAGGGCATGGATATCCCCGCCGGCGACGGCGCGCAAGAGGCTCCCGCCGAAGAGCCGCTGCCGCCGCTGATCGCCGAGGCCTATGCGGCGATCGAGCGTGGCGATCTCGACGCGGCCGTGGCCGCTTACCAGAAGCAGCTGCAGGAAGCGCCGGCAGATGCTGAGGCGAAGGCCGGCCTGGCGATGGTGAACCTGATGCGGCGCACTCAGGGCACCGAGCTCGCCGCAGCCCGGGAAGCATCTGCGCAGCGCCCCACCGATCTGGGAGCCCAGCTGCTGACCGCGGATCTCGACATGCTCGGTGGTCATGTGGAGGACGCCTTCGCGCGTCTGCTGGACCTGTTGCGCGGCGCCGATCAGGAGACCAAGGACATCGTGCGGACACGTCTGCTGGAGCTGTTCGAGGTGGCGGGTGCAGAGGACCCGCGGGTGGCGCCGGCACGCAAGCGCATGGCGAACCTGCTGTTCTGACAGGTCCCTTCTGACAGGTCTCTTCTGACAGGTCTGTTCTGACATGCCCGGCCCCACGCGATGCGCGGCCCGTTCCCTCGGGGGAGCGGGCCGCGCATCGTCCATCTGCAGTCAGCCGGGGCGGACCTGGCGGAGTGATCCGGCGGTGTGACCCGGCGGTGCGCGGTCAGCCCGCCCGCAGCCGTTCGGGGACCAGCACCACCGCGCCCAGCGGCGGCACCGACAGCCGCACCGAGTAGTCGCGGCCATGCTGCGGCAGCGGCTCCGCGTGCACCCGGCCGAGGTTCCCCACGCCGCCGCCGCCGTAGACCGGAGCGTCGGTGTTCAGCACCTCGAGCCAGCTCCCGCCCTCGGGCAACGGGATCCGGTACTCGTGCCAGGGCTCCGCCGAGAGGTTCAGGACCACCACCACCGGATCGCCGGCCTGATCGCGACGCACGAAGGACAGCGAGTTGTGGCTCGCATCGTCACCGATCAGCCATTCGAAGCCGCCCGGGTCCTGGTCGCGCTCGTAGAAGGCGGGGAACTCCGCCTGGAGGGCGTTGAGATCCTTCACCAGCTGCTGGACACCCCGGTGCAACGGGTACTCCAACAGCCACCAGGGCAGTCCGGCCTGCTCCGACCACTCGGTGCCCTGGGCGAACTCGATGCCCATGAACACCAGCTGCTTGCCCGGATGCGACCACTGGAAGGCAAGATAGGCGCGCAGGTTCGCCGCCTGCTGCCAGTCATCGCCCGGAGCCTTGCGCAGCAGCGACCCCTTGCCATGCACGACCTCGTCATGGCTCAGCGGGAGCACGAAGTTCTCGGAGTACTGGTAGACCATCGAGAAGGTCAGCTCGCCGTGGTGGTACTGGCGATGCACGGGATCCTGCCCGAGGTACTCGAGGGTGTCGTGCATCCAGCCCATGTTCCACTTGAACCCGAAGCCGAGCCCGCCGGTGTCGGTGGGGCGGGTGACACCGGGGAAGGAGGTGGACTCCTCGGCGATCATCATGATGCCCGGGGCCCGCTTGTAGGCGGTGGCGGTGGTCTCCTGGAGGAAGGCGATGTTCTCGAGATCCTCACGGCCGCCGTGGTGGTTGGGCAGCCACTGCCCTTCCTCACGGGAGTAGTCCCGGTACAGCATCGAGGCGACGGCATCGACCCGCAGGCCGTCGACATGGAACTCCTCGAGCCAGTAGCACGCATTGGCGACCAGGAAGTTGCGCACCTCATTGCGGCCGGTGTCGAACACGTAGGTGCCCCAGTCCGGATGCTCCCCGCGACGTGGATCGGCATGCTCGTACAGCGGTGTGCCGTCGAAACGGCCCAGCGCCCACTCGTCCTTCGGGAAGTGCGCCGGGACCCAGTCCAGGATCACGCCGATGCCGGCTCCATGGAGGGTGTCGATCAGATGGCGCAGCTCATCAGGCGTGCCCAGCCGTGAGGTGGGGGCGTAGTACCCGGTCACCTGGTATCCCCAGGAGCCTCCGAAGGGATGCTCGGCCACCGGCATGAACTCGACATGGGTGAAGCCCATGTCGCGCACATAGTCGGTCAGCTCGACGGCCAGCTCCCGATAGCCCAGGCCCGGCCTCCAGCTGGCCAGATGCACCTCGTAGATGGACATCCGCGAGGCGACCGCATCATGGGCGGCGCGCTCGGCCAGCCAGTGCTCGTCGGTCCACTCGAAGCTGCTGGTGGTGATCACGGAGCCGGTGGCCGGTGGCACCTCCGCGAAGCGGGCCATCGGGTCCGCCTTGTCGCGCCAGGTCCCGTCGGCGCCGAGGATCCGATACTTGTACGTCTCGCCGTCGCCGGCACCGGGGATGAAGATCTCCCACACCCCGGCCGAGCCCAGCGAACGCATCGCGTGCATCCGACCATCCCAGCCGTTGAACGAGCCCACCACCTGCACGGCGCGCGCGTTCGGGGCCCAGACGGTGAAGGAGGTTCCCGCGATCGTGTCCGGGCCCTCCTCGACGGTGCGCACATGCGAGCCCAGCGCGCGCCACAGCTCCTCGTGGCGACCCTCCTGGATGAGGTGCAGATCCAGCTCGCCGACGGTCGGCAGGAAGCGATACGGCTCCTCGATGTCCACCGCGGCGGTGCCCTCGGACCAGGTCACCCGGATCCGGTAGGAGGGCAGCTCGGGCAGCGGCAGGGTCGCCACCCAGATGCCGTCGTACTCGTGCTCCATGGCGTGGACGGCGCCGTCCGGGAGCAGCACCGAGACCTCGTGCGCGAGCGGCTTGAGGGTGCGCACAGTGGTCGCCCCCTCGTACTCGTGGGCACCGAGCACCGAGTGGGGCTCGTGGTAGCTGCCGGTCGCGGTGGCGCCCAGCTCATGCTCACCCAGCGGCATCACCGGCGTGGAGCGGGAACCCTGAGCGGAGCGGGAACCCTGAGTAGGGAGGGACGCCGCTCCCGCATCAGGGGGCGTCGGCGTCGCAGCGCGGGCGGGAGTGTCAGCGCGGGCGGGAGTGTCGGACATGTCAGCTCTCCTCGGGGTGGATGATCCGCAGGACGTGCGCGGGACGGTCTTCGGCGCTCAGGATCACGTAGGGATCGCGTCCCCAGCGGAACCGTTCACCGGTCAGCAGATCTTCGACCTCGAAGCTCTCGCCCACCCCGAGCGCATCGAGATCCAGGCTCAGAGTGGTCCAGGCATCGCGGTCGTGCGCGGTCAGCGAGACCACCAGCACTGTGTCCGGGGCACCGGTCCCGCTGCCTGCGGCGTCGAGGTGCTTGGAAAAGACCAGCACCTGTTCGTCGTCGGCCTCATGGAAGCGGATCGTGGTGAGGGTCTGCAGCGAGGGGTGCTCGCGGCGGATCCGGTTCAGGGTCCCCAGCAGCGGCTCGAGGCTCTCGCCCCGGGCCAGCGCGCCGGCGTAGTCGCGCGGCTTGAACTCGTACTTCTCGTTGTCGATCTGCTCCTGGGCGCCGGGCCGGGGGACGTCCTCCACGAGCTCATAGCCGCTGTAGATGCCCCAGGTCGGGACCAGCGTCGCGGCCAGGATGGCGCGCAGCACGAAGGCCCGCCGACCGCCCTCGCTCATGAACGGGGTGAGGATGTCATGCGTGGTGGGCCAGAAGCTCGGCCGCATGAAGGGGGCGGTCTCGACCAGCTCCTCGAGGTATTCGCGCAGCTCTTCGGCGCTCTCGCGCCAGGTGTAGTAGGTGTAGCTCTGGTGGAAGCCGACCTTGCCCAGGGTGTGCATCATGGTGGGCCGGGTGAAGGCCTCGGCCAGGAAGATGACCTCGGGATGCGTCTGGGCGAACTCGGCCAGGAGCTCTTCCCAGAAGCGCACCGGTTTGGTGTGGGGGTTGTCGACCCGGAACAGCGTCACCCCGTGCGCCACCCACAGCTCGAGCATGTCGCGGATCGCGGCGTAGAGACCCTCGTAGTCGGTGTCGAAGCTGAGCGGGTAGATGTCCTGGTACTTCTTCGGCGGGTTCTCGGCATAGGCGATCGTGCCGTCCGCCTGCACCGTGAACCACTCAGGATGCTCCTTCACCCAGGGATGATCCGGGGAGCACTGCAGTGCGATGTCCATCGCGACCTCGAGGTCGAGCTCCTTCGCCCGGGAGATGAAGGCGTCGAAGTCCTCCATGGTGCCCAGCTCAGGGTGGAGCGCATCATGCCCGCCCTCCGCAGCACCGATCGCGTAGGGGGAGCCCGGGTCTCCGGGCAGCGGGTCGAGGGTGTTGTTGCGGCCCTTGCGGAAGGTCGAGCCGATCGGGTGGATCGGCGTCAGGTAGGCGACGTCGAAGCCCATCTCGGCGATCCGGTCCAGGGACTCGGCCGCGGTGCGGAAGGTGCCGGAGGTCCAGCCGTGCTCGGGGTCGAAGCGGGCTCCCTCCGAGCGGGGGAAGAACTCGTACCAGGAGCCGTACAGGGCCCGACGGCGCTGGACCTCGAGCGGGAACGGTCCCGCGACGGTCACCCCCTCGCGCAGCGGACGCTCCGTGAGGATGCCCCGCAGGTCTGCGGCGAGTGCCGGGGCGACGCGCGCGGCGGCCGACAGGCCGGGGGCGCGCAGGCTCTCCAGCGCGGCGCGGAGCACCGGGCCGTCGGCGGCAGGCCGGCTCCCGTCCTCGATCTCGGCGAGCACCCGCTGCAGCACCAGCGCACCCTCGGCGCAGACCAGGTCCACGTCCATCCCCGCCGGGATCTTCACCTCGGCGACGTGCGCCCAGGTGCTGAACGGTGCGGAATACGCCTCGATCCGGAAGCTCCAGCGACCGATCTGCTCGGGGCGGATGGAGGTCTCCCAGCGGTCCAGACCGGGTTCGACGAGGTCGAGTGCGCGTCGCTGCTCCTTCCCCTCGGGGGAGATCAGCACGAGCTGCACGCCCATCGCATCGTGCCCCTCGCGGAACGTGTTGGCGCTGACCGTGACGGTCTCGCCCTCGACGCAGCGTGCCGGGTACCTCCCGCCGTCGACGACGGGTTGCACCGCCATGATCGGGATACGGCCGATGCCGGCGTCCAGCCCCGTGCGGTCAGTGGTCTCGGACATGGCCTCTCCTGCCTGAGCTCTCGTCCTTGACGAGGTGCTCTGCGACGGTCGCGGTGACGGTCCTCACGATAGCCGCTCGGGCGTCCCCTCTGCGCCGTCGGGGCTGATCCCGATGACCACCACGCTGCCGGGCTCCACCATGACGCTCCGCTCCACCAGCGGTGTGAGCGGAAGACCCTCGGGGGTCTCCAGGGCGGTGTCCAGGAGGATCCGTGCGGTGCCCTGCGGCCAGGGAGCCCTGGGCAGGCGCAGCGCGACCTCCTCGGCCTCGGTGGAGAGGATCACGAGCAGGTGCTCGGAACCCTCCCGACCCGGGATCGCCGGCCGCAGCATGGCGAGCAGGTGCTGGGAGGGATCCATCCACTCCTCGTGCGCGATCGGCAGACCCTCGGCACCGAACCAGGCGACCTGCCCGGCATCGAGCGCCGCCGGGTCGGCGGGGCGCAGGAAGTGCGGCGCGCGCAGCTGCGGATGCTCGCCGCGCAGCTGCAGCAGTCGGGAGACGGTCTCGCGCAGCTGGTCGCTGCGGCGGCTGCGGCTCCAGTCCATCCAGGAGATCTCGTTGTCCTGGCAGTAGGCGTTGTTGTTGCCCTGCTGGGTGCGATAGCGCTCGTCCCCGGCGGTGAGCATCGGGGTGCCCGAGGCCAGCAGCAGTGTGGCCAGGATGCTGCGGGTGGTGCGACGCCGTGCCTCCTCGACCTCTGCCGCCCCCTCGATGCCCGAGCCGACCTCCCCCTCATATCCGTGATGGAAGGAGCGGTTGTCGGAGGTGCCGTCGCGGTTGTCCTCGCCGTTGGCCTCATTGCGCTTGGTCTCGTAGACGGTGAGGTCCCGCAGCGTGAAGCCGTCATGGGCGGTGACGTAGTTGACCGATGCCCAGGGGGAGCGGAGGCTGCGTCCGGCCGGGAGCTCGAGGGGATCCTGCCCGGTGAGCAGGTCGGAGGAACCGGCCAGGCGGGTGGCGAGGTCGCGGATGCCGCCGATCGCGTCATTGCCCGAGCGCTCGCGCATCGCCCGGTCCGAGAGCCAGAAGGCACGCACGTCATCGCGGAAGGCGTCGTTCCATTCCGTGAAGGGGGCGGGGAAGTTCCCGGTCTGCCAGCCGCCGGTGCCCACGTCCCAGGGTTCGGCGATGAGCTTGACGCCGCGCAGCACGGGATCGGTGAGGATCGCGCGCAGCAGCGGATGGTCGGGGTTGAAGCCGTGGTCGTCCCGGCCCAGCGTGGCCGCCAGATCGAAGCGGAAGCCGTCTACGTGGACCTCCTGCACCCAGTAGCGCAGCGAGGCGAGGATCAGGTCCATCACATGCCGTGAGCGCGGGTCCAGGGTGCCGCCGGTCCCGGTGACGTCGAAGAAGGTGCCGTGGTCGATCCAGTAGTACTCGAGGTTGTCCAGTCCGCGCAGCGAGAGCGCAGGTCCATCGGCACCGCCCTCGGCGGTGTGGTTGTAGACCACGTCCAGGATGACCTCGAAACCGGCCGCGTGCAGGTTCCGCACCATGGTCTTGACCTCGTCGAGCACCGCCTGGGCGCCGGCGTGCTGGGCTGCCGGGGTGGCGAGAGAGGGGTCCGGGGCGAAGTACGACAGGGTCGAGTAGCCCCAGTAGTTGGTCAGACCCAGCCGGGTCAGGTGCGGCTCGTCCATCGCAGCGTGCAGGGGGAGCAGCTCCACGGTGGTCACCCCGAGGCTGCGCAGGTAGCTGGTCACCGCGGGATGGCCCAACCCGGCATAGGTGCCGCGCTGCTCGGGCGGGAGCTCGGGATGCAGCTGGGTGAACCCCTTGACGTGCAGCTCGTAGAGCACTGTGGAGTCCCAGTCCACGAGCGGGCGCAGATCCCCCTGCCAGTCGAAGTCGTCGGCGACGACCACGGACCAGATCGCGTCGTCACCGTTGTCGACCTCGCTGCGGATCGGCGTCTCACCCACTCGGTCGAGCATCGCATCGACCTCGAAGGGGAAGAACGAGCTCAGCAGCGACGAGGAGTGCGAGACCCCGCGGGCCCAGGGGTCCAACAGGAGCTTTCGAGGGTTGCACAGCAGCCCGGCGCCGGGATCCCAGGGCCCATCGACGCGGAGCCCGTAGCGGGTGCCGGGCGTCATCCCGCTGACCCGGTCCCAGCGCAGACCTCCGTCGAAGTGCCGCAGCCGCTGACGGTGCTCGGTGGAACCCTGGCGGATGCAGAGGTCGATCGATTCCGCCCTCGGAGCCGCGACGGCGAAGGTGCCCCGACCCTGCGCGTCCACCAGCAGCCCCGGTGAGGTGGGGGCGACGGGGGGTGTCGCGCGATCGAAGTGGTCTGCTTGCACCATGGCATTGTCCCACCACCGACGCCCGGGACGAGACCGACTCGCACCCGGGGTGACCGGTGCCGCTAGGATCGGCGAGGTGATCCGTGATCCGCTGCCGGCGGCCGGCGGGTCCTCAGCATGGCCGCGACCGGTCCGGCCTCCGGCCTCCTCGGGGGAGGAGCAGGGCCTCGGGTCGTGGTCGCCGAGCATGAGCAGTACCAGTCGCACGAGTCGAACGCATGACGGGGGAGCCGCAGCGCATGAGCAATCCACCCAGCCAGCACGCCGGGAATCAGGCGCGTCCCATGGTGCCGGGTCCGCCGCCCGGACTGTCGGAGTCCTCTGCCTCGGGACCGGGCCGGCCTGCGCCGGGGGCCGCGCAGCGGCCCGGCGGGTTCGCGCCCTCGAGCGCTGCCATCGCGCCCGGCGACCTCGAGCGCGCCGGAGCGATCATCTCCACCATCTCCGGGGTCTTCCACTCCCGCGTGGTGGGCCAGGAGAACCTGCGCACGACGCTGATCGCCGCCCTGGCGGCGGGAGGGCACGTGCTGCTGGAGTCCGTGCCGGGTCTGGCCAAGACCACCGCCGCGAGCGCCCTGGCCTCCTCGATCACCGGCTCCTTCGCGCGCATCCAGTGCACCCCCGACCTGATGCCCAATGACATCATCGGCACCCAGATCTACTCCTCGGGCACGGGGACCTTCACCACTCAGCTGGGCCCCGTGCACGCGAACGTGGTGCTGCTGGACGAGATCAACCGCTCGAGCGCCAAGACGCAGTCCGCGATGCTGGAGGCGATGCAGGAGCGGCAGACCTCCATCGGTGGCGAGGTGTACCGCCTGCCGGAGCCGTTCATGGTGCTCGCGACCCAGAACCCGATCGAGGAGGAGGGCACCTATGTCCTCCCCGAGGCGCAGATGGACCGCTTCCTGATGAAGGAGATCCTGACCTACCCGCGACCGGCCGAGGAGCATGAGATCCTCGACCGCTCGACCGCCGGGAGCCTCACCGGCCCGCGCGAGGCGGTGGGCACCGTGACCCTCCAGGACGTCCGCTTCCTCCAGGAGATGGTGGATCAGGTGTACGTCGATCCCGCGGTCAAGCGGTACATCATCGATCTGATCTTCACCACCCGAGGATCCGGCCCGCGCCCGGTCCCGAACCTCACCCAGTCCGTGCGGGTCGGGGCCAGCCCTCGCGGCTCGCTCGCGCTGATGAAGGTGGGCCAGGCGCACGCGCTGCTCAACGGACGCGACTACGTCACCCCTGATGACGTGCGGGCGATGCGGCACGGGGTGCTGCGCCACCGCCTGGTGCTCACCTTCGACGCACTCGCCAGCGGCATCAAGCCGGAACAGATCATCGACGCGGTGTTCCACGCCGTGCCGATGCCCTGAGCGGCCCAGACGACTGAGAACGACCGAGAACGACTGAGGGGGACCGGACGACTCGATGGCCACGTCGCTGCTGACCCGTGTCAAGGCACGGGTGGATCTGCACACCTCGAACCGGGCACGTGGACTCATCCAGGGCCGGGGGCGGTCGCTGTTCAAGGGCAGCGGCGAGGACTTCGACGACCTGAAGTACTACCAGCCCGGCGACAAGATCTCCGATATCGACTGGAAGGCCACCGCCCGCTCGGGAGAGCCGCTGATCCGGCAGTTCAACGAGGAGCGGGTGCGCCATCTCTCGATCGTCGTCGACACCTCCGCGGCGATGGCGGCCACCGCCGCCGACGGCAGCTCCAAGCGGGACGCGATGATCATGGCCGCCGGGATGGTCTGCTTCCTGGCCCAGAAGAACGGCGATCTGGTGGGAATGGTCGCGGGTCAGGAGAGCCGCCCGATCCAGCTGCCCTCCCGCTCGAGCGATGGGCATCTCGAGCTGCTGCTGCGCACCGCGCAGCAGGCGACCACCACGGCGGCCGGTGCCGCGAACACCTCCTGGCTGCTCGAACGCGCCTTCCGGGTCACCACGCACTCGACCCTGATGACGATCATCACCGACGAGGCCCACCCCACCGTCGAGGACTTCACGCTGCTGCGGCGACTGAAGACGCGCCACGATCTGATCGTGATCCGCATCGCCGATGCGGACCCGCTGCAGGGCGCCGCGCTGGACCACGATGTGATCGACGTGGACTCGCCCCGTGAGATCGGCGCCATGGCACGCACCTCGAAACGGGTCGCCCATGACGTCGCGGCGTACCGGCAGGCGCGCAACGAGGGCATCGAGGAGATGCTGGACCGCCTGCACATCAGCCACATGCTCACGCAGGGGGAGAGCACCGTGGTGGACGACATGGTCTCGCTGCTGCGGTCGAGGGAGTATCGCCATGGCCGTTCCTGAGCTGGTCGCCGGCGTGCTGCTGGCCGAACCCGCGCCCCCGGAGATCATCGCCCCTCCGCAGTACTCGATCGCCTGGGTGATCCTCGCGGTGCTGTGCGTCCTGGTGATCACGGCGCTGATCGTGGGCACCCTGAAGATCACGCGGGCGATCGAGAAGCGCATCGCCTACCGTCGCCGCCCCAGCGACGTCGAGACCCTGAAGGCGGAGTTCCTGCGCGCCGTGAACGACATCGCCGATCGCCATGAGGCGGGCGAGCTCGAGGCGCGGGACGGCCATCACGAGCTCACCGGTGTGATGCGCCGCTTCGTGCGGCGCACGACTGGGCACGACGTCACCAGCCAGGATCTGGCGACCCTGCTGGCCGATCAGCGCACCCGCGCGGTCGGCGAGCTCATCGCCGACCTGTACGAGCCGGACTTCGCGATGTCCTCGGACCGCGACCTGCGCGAATCCGTGCGTCGCGCGCGGGAGGTGATCCGCGCGTGGTCATGATCTTCTGGTGGGTCACCGCGCTGCTGCTGCTGGCAGCGATCGCTGTCTGGGCGATCACCTTCTGGAACCGGCGCGCGATGCGCCGCTCCCCGGTGCTGGTGGCGAATTCGCAGTACATGGATCGGATCCCGAGCTTCGTGCGGGCGCAGCGCACGGCCCGGGTGGTGCGCGTGCTCCAGGTGGGGATCGCGGTGTTCGCCGTGATCGCGGCGTCGCTGCTGTCCGGGCGGATCGCGAGCGAGCGGATCGAGACCCCGGAGTTCTCGTCGCGGGACATCGTGCTGTGCCTGGACGTCTCGGGGTCGATGTATGAGTACGACACCGAGATCCTCTCGACCTTCGCCGAGATGGTGGACGGCTTCGAGGGGGAGCGGGTGGCGCTGTCGATCTTCAACTCGACCAGTCGCACCGTGTTCCCGCTGACCAATGACTACGACCTGATCAAGCGTGAGCTCGAGGCCGGGGCCGAGGCGATCGACTTCGACGAGTTCGGCTACCGCCTGGGCACTCAGGACTACTCCGACGACAAGGTGCGTCAGTACGTGGACTTCGTCGACGGCACCCGAGGGATCGCCGATGAGGCGTCGATCGTCCCGGACGGCCTCGCCTCCTGCGCGCAGGTCTTCGACCAGGCGGAGCAGGATCGATCCCGCTCGATCATCTTCGCGACGGACAACGAGGTCAACGGCGAGCCGATCTTCACCCTCGACGAGGCGACCGAGAGGGTCGCCTCACGTGACATCGATCTGTACACCTTCTACCCCGGGGCCTACGAGTGCGGTCCCCAGTGCTTCGAGGAGCTGGAGACGGCCACCGAGGACCAGGACGGCGAGCTGTACGAGTCCTCGGACCCGGAGGCCATCCCCTCGATCATCAACCAGATCCAGAAGACGCAGGCGGAGGTGCTGGGGGCGACCCCGACCGTGGTCCGCACGGACCATCCCGCGCTCGGATTCGTCCTCACCTTCCTCTCGCTCGTCGGGATCCTGATCCTGGGATGGAGGGCCCGCTGATGTATTTCGAGCACCTGATGCCGCTGTGGGCGACGATCCCCCTGTTCGGCGTGATGCTGGTCCTGTGCACAGTGCTGCTGGTGCGGCGGCCGCGCCAGCGCACCGCCTGGCTGCGCCGCCTGCTGATGGTCCTGCTGCTGCTGGTGGTCGCGCTGCGCCCGGTCACCCCGATCGAGGGTGAGCAGACCCAGCGGATGAACGCGAACGTGTTCTTCGTGGTGGATCGCACCGGCTCGATGAACGCCGAGGACTATGCGGGCGAGCAGCCGCGGCTGGAGGGGGTGAAGGCGGATATGGAGCAGATCATGGGCCTCACCGAGGGCGCGAGGTACTCGATCATCGCCTTCGACTCCACGGCCACCCAGCAGCTGCCGCTGACCACGGATGCCGGTGCCGCCCGCGCGTGGATCGACACCCTGACCACCGAGCCCACCTCCTATTCGACGGGGTCGAACGTCGACCGTGCGCTGACCCCGCTGCTGGTGGAGATCTCCGAGGCCCGGTCCGAGGATCCCGACTCGAGCGTGCTGGTGTACTTCCTCTCCGACGGGGAGAACACCGACGAACGCGACTCCGAGTCCTTCAGCCAGGCCGCGGGCTTCGTGGACGGCGGGGCGGTGCTCGGCTATGGCACCCCCGAGGGCGGGCCCATGAAGGCCGAAGGCGGCCAGGACCACGGCGAATACATCACCGGACCGGATGGCCAGCAGGGCATCTCGAGCATCGACGAGCAGCAGCTGCAGACGATCGCCGGAGAGATCGGAGTGCCGTACCTGCACCGCACGGACCCGGCAGCACCGATCGAGGGCACGATGGAGGGGATCACCCTCCGGCCGATCCCGATCGAGTCCACACGGGGGGTCGCGAGCTTCGAGGACTGGTACTGGGTGGCCGCGATCCCGCTGGCCGCCCTGCTGATCTGGGAGCTCGGCGAGATGACCTACCGGCTGCCCCGCCGGCTCGACCGCTACGACATCTCAGGAGCGCAGCGATGAGCACACCACTGGCAGAGCATCCCCGCAGCGCGGAGGCTGCGGGCACGGCAGCCACCGGTGGTCCCGGGACCACGCTCGCGCAGGACCAGAGCGGCAGCCCCAAGGACTTCGGTCTGAACGTGAAGCGGCTGCGCCTGACCCGCATCATCGTGTTCGCGATCCTCTCCCCGCTGATCCTGGCGCTGGCCCTGTTGACGGTCAAGTTCGTCTCCATGCCGATCACCCAGGCGACCTCTCTGAGCGCCTACGAGGACGGGGACTATCCCGCGGCCATCGAGCGCCTGGGACCGGTGGAGTTCGCCAACTGGTTCGAGCCGTATCTGCCTCATCTGTCCCAGGGCACCGCCCTGCTGCAGCAGGGCGAGGACGCCGCCGCCGAGGAGGAGCTGCGCCAGGCCCTGGAGGAATGGAATGGTCACAGCGACCTGAACTCGCCGATGCACGCCCAGTGCAAGATCCTCAACAACCTCGCGATCTCGATCGAGCGCCAGGCCGATCTGCTCGAGGACCCGCAGCAGCGCGCTGATCGACTTTTCGAGGCTGAGGAGCTGCTCGCGCCCTGCGCCGGCGGAGGCGGGGGCGGCGAGGGCGAGGGCGAGGGCCAGGGCGGCGGAGGAGCCGGGAACGAGGACTCCGAGACCACCGAGGGCAACGGCGAACGCGTCGAGGAGAAGCGGCGCGAGGCCGATGAAGAGGCCGGCAACGACCCCGACGCACGCGGCGAGGAGCAGCGCGGGTCGCCGGGACAGACGGATCCCGGCGATCCCTCCCGTGAGGACCCCGAAGGGGACGGCCCCGAGGAGGAGGCGCCCACCAGCGGCAACTCGGAGGAGGACCAGAAGGACGACGAGCTCGAGGAACGCAATCGCGATGCGCAGGGCGGGGACGGCGAGGAAGAGCCCGGCGGCTCGCAGGACGATCCGGTGAAGCCATGGTGACCCTCGGGACGGAGGAGCGCGCCTACCTCGACCACGCCGCGACCACGGTGCTGCGCCCCGCAGCCCGGGACGCCTTCCTCGAGGCCTCCGCGGTGCGGGGCAACCCCTCCTCCGTGCACGCCTCGGGCCGACGGGCGCGCGGTGTGCTCGACGAGTCCCTGGCCCGGATCGCCGCGCTACTCGACGTGCCTCGCAGCTGGCTGATCATGACCTCCGGCGGCACCGAGGCGGACAATCTCGCGATCCGCTCCGTCGGCCTCGGCGCCCAGCAGAAGGATCCGGCACGTACCGCGGTCGCCGTCGCCGCGACCGACCATCCCGCCGTGCTCGCCACGGCACGCTCCCTGACCGCCGGCGATCCCGGGATCGAGGTGCGCGAGCTCCCGGTGGACCACCAGGGTGCTCTGCGTGCCCAGGGCGTCGCCGAGGCGCTGGCCGATGGTGCTGTGGGCGTGGTCAGCGCAGCCCTGGTCAACAATGAGACCGGCGCGCTGCAGGACCTCGCCGCACTCGCCGCGGCCGCCCGGGAGCACGGCACCCTGGTGCACACCGATGCGGTGCAGGCAGCAGGACACGTCCCGCTGCCGAGCTGGGACGACGTGGATCTGATGTCCCTGTCCGGGCACAAGCTCGGCGCGCCCGTGGGGGTGGGGGTGCTGGTGGCCAGGCCCGGAGTGCCCTTCGCTGCGTTCAGCACCGGCGGCGGGCAGCAGCGGGGCGTGCGCTCGGGAACGCTGGACGCGGCTCACACCGCCGCCTTCGCGGCAGCTCTGGGAGAGGCCCTCACCGAGCGCGAGGAGCAGTCCGCGCGGCTGCGGGCGCTGGCGGGAACGCTGCGGGCAGGAATCCGCGCGATCGATCCGCAGGCCCGCTTCACCCTCGCCGACGGCACCCCGCAGTCGGGCCACATCGTGCATGTGGTGTTCCCCGGCGCGGACTCGGACTCCCTGCTGTTCCTGCTCGATGAGCGCGGCGTGGACTCAGCGGCGGGCTCCGCCTGCTCCGCCGGGGTGACCCAGGCCAGCCCGGTGCTCGCTGCGATGGGCGTCACCGATCAGCAGGCGCGCGGTGCGCTGCGCCTCTCCTTGGGCTGGACCAGCACTGAGCGAGATATCGAGATCCTGCTGGCAGCGCTTCCCGAAGCTCTCACCAGGGCCCGCGCCGTCGGCGCGCTGATGGGCTGAGGGCACCAGCCGCTGCCGGCACGGTCTGGTTCCGGCGTTGCCCCCGACGCTGCCTGCGACGCCGCCTCCGGCGTTGCCCCGACGCCATCTCCGACGCGCGATCCGGGGCGAACATCACGTTCCCCACCCCTCGGCCGAACAGCCTCGTCTCCGTAGACTGGAGAATCGGACGAGGGAAGGTGGACGGGGTGAAGGTGCTGGCAGCGATGAGCGGCGGGGTGGATTCCGCGGTCGCCGCGGCGCGCGCCGCCGAGGCCGGGCACGAGGTGGTCGGCGTGCACATGGCGCTGTCGAAGAACCGCGACCAGACCCGCACCGGCTCCCGCGGCTGCTGCACGGTGGAGGATGCCTCGGACGCCCGCCGTGCCGCCGATCGCATCGGCATCCCGTACTACGTCTGGGACCTCTCCGATGACTTCCACGACCTGGTGGTCGAGGATTTCCTGTCCGAATACGCGGCAGGCCGCACCCCGAACCCCTGCGTGCGCTGCAACGAGCGGATCAAGTTCGCTTCACTCATGGAGCGCGCCACCCTGCTGGGCTTCGATGCCGTGTGCACGGGCCACTACGCCTCGATCCGCACCGACGGCCCGGACGGTGCGCCGTCCCTGCACCGCTCGCGCAATATGGCGAAAGACCAGTCCTATGTGTTGGCGGTGATGGGACCGGAGGCCGTGGGCCGCTCCCTGTTCCCCCTCGGCGAGTACGAGACCAAGGCCGAGGTGCGAGCAGAGGCCCGAGCCCGCGGGCTCGGCGTCTCCACCAAGCCCGACAGCTACGACATCTGCTTCGTCGCCGACGGGGACACCCGCGGCTTCCTCGAGCGCCATCTGGGAGAGGCACCCGGTGAGGTCCTCGATGATCAGGGGAAGGTGCTCGGCGCCCACCGCGGCACCCACGGCTTCACGATCGGACAGCGCAAGGGTCTGGGGATCCAGCAGCCCGCACCCGACGGCGCTCCCCGCTACGTAGTGGACATCGACCCCGCCTCCCGCCAGGTGGTGATCGGAGCCGGCGAGCTGCTGTCCACGCGAGAGCTGCTCGCGACCGACGTGGTCTCCTTCGAGCCGCTCGAGGTGGGACGCCAGGTCCATGCCCAGATCCGTGCCCACGGCGAGGCGACCCCCGCCGAGGTCCTCGAGACCCCTGCGACGGGCACCGGCCTGCGGGTGCGGCTCAGCACCCCGATCCGCGGCGTCGCCCCCGGACAGACCCTCGTCCTCTATGACGGGGACCGAGTCCTCGCCGCCGCCACCCTGGAGCGCCGCCGATGAAGCCCCTGGTCACCCTCACCGGAGACGGCACCTACCGTGCTCCCACCGCCGAGCAGGCTGATCGGCTCGAACTTCCGGCCGACCCGCCGCTCGCGGCGCTGATGCGCCTGCGCGCCCTGCTCGGTGATGACCTCGAGGAGCAGATCGCGACCCGGCTCTACCTGCCCTCGGCCCTCGGCCGTGACGAGACCGACCACCTGCTGCCGGCAAGCCTGGCCCTGCTCGCCGAGACCACCGGCGATCTCGTCAGCTACGGCTGGCGCCTGGGCTCCGGCACCGGACGAGCCTGGCAGCATGCTCGCGAGCTGAGAGAGCGGATGCTCGATGCGGCACGCATCGCGCTGCTGGGCTATGAGGGTCCGCTGATGACGACCGCGCTGGGCCCGGCCACCCTCTCCGGCGCCACCTTCCTGCAGTCGGGGGAGCGGACCCTGGGCGACCCCGGGGCCGTGCGTGACCTGCCGATGCTGCTGGCCGAAGGGCTGGTCGACCATCTGACCTCGCTGCACGACCGGGTCCCCGGCGCGCAGCTGCACGTGCTGCTGCGCGAGGATGCTGTGGCGGCGGTTCATCAGGGCCGGATCCCGACCCCCTCCGGCCGACGTCGCTACGCGCCGATCCCGGCCCCGGAGATCGGGGTGCTCTGGCGCTGCTTGTTCGTCGCGCTCGAGGAATACGGTCTGGACGCGAGCTCCGTCACCCTCGGGGCCGGCGCTGACATCTCGCTGCTGCGCGCCGCCCGCGACGCCGGTGCACGCCGGATGGCGATCGCCCCGCGCCGACTTCCCGCACTGACCACCCCCGAGGGCCGCGCCCTCTGGGAGGGCATCGCGGAAGCCTGCGATGACGGCTGCGCCTTCGAACTGGTCGTCGACCCTCGGCCCGGCGGGCTGCTCGGCCCCGAGCTGGAGATGATGTTCGAGACCTGGCGACGCCTGGGCCACAGCGACGCCGATGCCGCGGGGGTCGCCGTGATCGCCCATACGGGAGCCTCCCATGCGATGCACAGCGGTCTGGTCGACCCCTCCGCACAGCCGGAGGCATCGACCCTGCTCGACGAACCGGCTCTCGAGGCGTTGCTGCGGGTCGCACCGTCCTGGGCGGAGCGCCTGGCCGCCTGAGCCTGACAGTCGCACCCGTGCGTCACAATGTTCTGGTGACCACGAACGAGCAAGGACCCCGCACCGCCGATGAGACCGCGCAGCAGCGCATCGCCTCTCTCACCGCGCAGATCGAGCAGGCGCGCGCGGACTACTACGAGCATGATTCGCCCACCATGGCCGATGCCGAGTACGACCGGCTCGAGCAGGAGCTGCGCTCGCTCGAGGAGGCGAATCCGCAGCTGGCGGCCGAGGATTCTCCCACCCGCACCGTCGGCGGGGCCGCCGCCGCGGGCCTGCCCACGATCGACCATGCCGAGCGGATGCAGAGCCTGGACAACGTGTTCTCGATCGACGAGCTGCGGGAGTGGTGCACGCACGCCGCCGCGGAGCTCGGTGGACAGGCCCGTTATCTCACCGAGCTCAAGATCGACGGACTCGCCATCAACCTCCGCTACGAGCACGGCGAGCTGATCACCGCGGCGACCCGCGGCGACGGGCGCACCGGCGAAGACGTCACCGCAAATGCTCTGCGCATCGTCCAGATCCCGCAGCGGCTCGAGGGCACCGGCCATCCGGCGCTGGTCGAGGTGCGCGGCGAGGTGTTCATGCCCACGGAGGACTTCACGCGCCTGAACGAGTTCCAGCTCGAGCTGCGCGAGCGCGCCGTCGAGGAGTCCCGCACCCGCTGGGAATCCCGGCAGGCCAGCGGCCGTCGGCCCTTCGATGAGCAGCGCGAGCTGCTCGCCGCCACCCGGCGGTTCCCCAGCTTCGCCAATCCGCGGAACACAGCTGCCGGCGGACTGCGCCAGCAGCTGGAGAAGAAGGACGGCCTGGAGCGAGAGGCCGGGGAGGCCAGGCTGGCCGCGCTGAGGCTCACGGTGCACGGGCTCGGGGCCTGGCCGGACCCGCCGGTGGCCTCTCAGAGCGAGATGTACGAGCTGCTCGCCTCGTGGGGGCTGCCCACCAGCCGCTACATGGCCGTCACCGAGTCGATCGATGAGGTGGTCAGCTACGTCGAGCACCACGGCGAGCACCGCCACGACGTCGAGCACGAGATCGACGGGATCGTCGTCAAGATCGATACCTTCGCCCAGCAGCGCGCACTGGGCTCCACCTCCCGTGCCCCGCGCTGGGCGACGGCTTTCAAGTACCCGCCCGAGGAGGTCACCACCAAGCTGCTGGACATCCAGGTGCAGGTGGGCCGTACCGGCAGGGTGACGCCGTTCGGCGTGATGGAGCCGGTCACCGTGGCGGGATCGACCGTCGAGAAGGCGACGCTGCACAACCAGTTCGACGTCGAGCGCAAGGGGGTGCTGATCGGCGACACCATCATCCTGCGCAAGGCAGGAGACGTGATCCCCGAGATCCTCGGCCCGGTCGAGTCACTGCGAGATGGCAGCGAGCGCCTCTTCGTGATGCCCACCCACTGCCCGGCCTGCGGCACCGAGATCCGCCCCGAGAAGGAGGGGGACAAGGACTGGCGCTGCCCCAATCAGAAGGACTGCCCCGCCCAGGTCGCCGGCAGGGTCGAGCACGCAGGCTCCCGCGGGGCCTTCGACATCGAGTCGCTCGGCGAGGAGAGCGCGATCGCGCTGACCGATCCCGACAAGCGCCGTGGTGAGGCACTCGCCGCGCTCGCCGCAGGGCATGCCGTCCACCTGCCGATCCGCGATGCCGCGGACACCGAGCAGCACAACTTCGTGGTGATCAAGAACGGTGAGGTCACCGACGGCACCGACGGAGTGCCGCTGCTGCGGATCACCGCGGTCGACGATCCGCTGCTGCCCGCCCTCCAGCAGCCCGTGATCACCACCGGCTCCGACCTCTTCGACCTCACCCCCGCAGCCCTGCAGGACGTGTACGTCTGGCAGCCGGAGCGCCGGGACGGGGAGCCGACCGGCGATTGGAGGATCCAGCCCGCCTTCTGGTCCCGCCCCCAGTTCCGCCATTACAAGCGCGAGGCGCTCTGGAAGCAGCAGAAGCAGCCGGCAGTGCTGAAGTCCACCGAGACGCTGATGAACGAGCTCGAGAAGGCGAAGGAGCAGCCGCTGTGGCGGGTGCTGGTCGCGCTCTCGATCCGCCATGTGGGACCTGCGGCCGCGCGGTCCCTCGCCACGGCCTACGGCTCGATGGAGGCGATCCGGGCGGCGAGCGTCGAGCAGCTCTCGGACACCGACGGGGTCGGCGGGATCATCGCCGAGGCAGTCGTCGAATGGTTCGCCGTGGACTGGCATCGCGAGCTGGTCGACGGCTGGGCGAACTCGGGCGTGCGGATGGCCGATGAGGTCGCCGAGGGATTCGTGAGGACCCTCGAGGGCCTGACCGTGGTGGTCACCGGCGGCCTCGAGGGATTCACGCGCGACGGGGCGAAGGAGGCGATCATCTCCCGGGGCGGGAAGGCCTCCGGCTCGGTCTCGAAGAAGACCGACTTCGTGGTGGTCGGGGAGAACGCCGGGACGAAGGAGACCAAGGCTCGGGACCTCGGGCTGCGGATCCTCGACGAGGCCGGATTTGTGGCCCTACTCGCCGGCGGCGCCGAGGCGGTCGCCCTCGAGCCCGAGCAGCTCCATGATTCTGCGGCGGAGGAGACTCCGGGGGAGTGATCGCGCCGTCGGACGGGGTCGCCGCCCGGCGGCTCACGCCTCCAGAGCGAGGGCGAGGGGCAGCACCGGTCCGGACCCGGCACGTCGCAGCGCGCGGGCGGCGACGGTCATCGTCCAGCGCGAGGAGATGGTGTCGTCCACCAGCAGCAGCGGAGCCCCCTCCTGCGCCTCGAGCTGCTGCTGCAGCTCCTCGGTGACCACGAAGCGGTCCCAGAGGTCTGCCAGCCGGAAGGCACTGTTCCCGCCCGCGCGCAGGGGCGCGGCGCCCGGGGCGAGCCCGAGCTGCCCGAGGTCGGCGAGCCGGCCCACGGACGCGATGCCAGCGGCGAGGGAGCTCACCAGATGCGGACGGGTCAGCGACGGGACCGCGACCACGGCCGCCGGGCGCTGCTCCCAGTCCCAGGCGGCGAGCACCTCGACGATGCGACGTCCCAGCGCCTCCGGCACCTCGGAGTCCACCGGACGGCCCTCCTCGTCGGTGCGCAGCACCTGACGCAGCAGAGCAGCCCAGCCGAGGTCGGAGGAACGCGCCAGCGCCCGTCCCTCCTCGGCGCGCAGTCCCGCCGGGATGTTCCCGCGCGGGGTGCGCCCGTTCTCGTCGACCACGCCCAGGCGGTCCAGCCCCTGGGGCCACTGCGCGCGCGGAGCCACCGGCACCCCGACCCGCTCCAGCAGCGCGGAGACCTGCTCCGCAGCGCTGCCCTGCTCCGGGGAGGGCAGCGCTGATCCCGTGCCCGGCCCCGGGTACCAGGGGCCCGCGCAGATATCGCAGCGACCGCAGGGGGTCGCGGTGTCATCATCGAGCTGCCGGGCGAGGAACAGCATCCGGCACTGCTGCGGATCCCCGCTGCGCAGCCGCTCGTACTCGAGCATCGCCTGCTGCTCCTCGCGGCGTGCTCGGGCGACGTTCTCGTAGCGCGGCCCGTCGTAGGTCCAGGGCGTTCCGGTCGCGATCCAGCCGCCCTTGACGTTCTGCACCGCTCCGTCGACCGCGAGCACCTTCAGCAGCAGCTCGAGTGCGGTGCGGCGCACGTCCACTCGTGCTTCGAGCGCCGGGGTGGACAGCGGTCGCTCCGAGGAGGCCAGGGCGCTGAGCACCGCGCTCGCGTTCTCCTGGGAGGGCATCGATGCAGTCGCGAAGTACTCCCAGATCGCGCGATCCTCCCGGCCGGGCAGCAGCAGCACGTCCGCGGTCTCGGTGGCACGACCGGCACGGCCCACCTGCTGGTAGTAGGCGACGGGCGAGCTCGGTGCGCCGAGGTGGACCACGAACCCCAGATCCGGCTTGTCGAACCCCATGCCCAGCGCGCTGGTGGCCGCGAGCGCTTTGACCTCGTTGTCCTTCAGCGCCCGTTCCAGCTCGGCTCGCTCCTCCGGATCGGTGCGGCCGGTGTAGGCGCGCACCCGGCGGTCCGGGCGGTCCAGCAGCTCAGCGAGGTCCTCCGCCGCGGAAACCGTGAGGGTGTAGATGATGCCCGAGCCCGGCAGCTGGTCCAGATGCTCCACCAGATAGGACAGGCGGGCCCGATCGTCATCGAGCGAGAGCGACCCCAGGCGCAGCGACGCGCGGGTCAGCGGGCCGCGCAGGGTGAGCACCTCGCTCTCGGCGTCGGTGCCCTGCGGTGCCTGGACGCCCAGCTGCTCGGCGACATCCGCGACCACCCGCGAGTTCGCGGTCGCGGTGGTCGCGAGCACCGGCACGTCCGGGCCGAGCTCGGCGACCAGATCCCGCAGCCGGCGGTAGTCGGGCCGGAAGTCATGGCCCCAGTCGGAGATGCAGTGGGCCTCATCGATCACCAGCAGGCCGCAGCGCTCCACCAGGCGAGGCAGCTGCTCCTCCCGGAAGCGGGGATTGACCAGCCGCTCGGGGGAGACCAGCAGCACATCGATCTGGTCCGCGGCCAGAGCCTGCTCGATATCGGACCACTCGGTGGGGTTCGCGGAGCTGATCGCCTCCGCCCGCACCCCGGCGCGGCGGGCGGCGGCGACCTGGTCGCGCATGAGGGCGATCAGCGGCGAGACGATCAGGGCCGGACCAGCACCCCGACGGCGCTGCAGCAGCGCGGCCAGGAAGTACACCGCGGACTTGCCCCAGCCGGTGCGCTGGACCACCAGCACCCGACGCCGGTCCTGGACCAGCGCGGAGATCGCCTCGAACTGCCCGTCGTGGAAGTCTGCCCCCACGTGACCGGTCAGCGCTTCGAGCGCCTCGCGGGCCTCCTCGCGGAGGGAGAGTGCAGGGGAGGTGGGGGAGTCGATGCCGGCAGTCATGCCCTCAGTGTGACAAGTCCGCACGACGGATGAGTCGCGGCGCTCCGCTGAGGAGCTGCGGCACCGCGCCGTCAGTCCTCCGAGGGGCTCTGGGCGGCCTGCTCCTGCTCGAGGCGACGCAGACGCTCCGAGGTCGACTCGCCATCGCGCAGCGGATCCTCCTTGGTGGCCAGCGCGCGGCGCATCCGTGCCTCGAGCTCCTGAGCCTCACGGAGCACGGGATCATCCGACCGCTGCTCGCCGTCCTCAGGGTCGTGGGCGTGGTAATCGATGTTCGGGTCGACGGACATGTCGAGGTCCCTTCATGGTCGGTGGGGGAAGCAGGAGTCTACCGAAGCGACGGGGCGGCACCGCGCGGGGAGCCCGGCGGCTCCGCGGCAGGATAGGTAGGCTCTGCCCGGTGACCCGACGTACCCGCTCCAGCTCCCGTTCCTCGGCCCCCCGCCCGCTCACGGGCTCCCGACTCGGCGAGGCGCTCATCGCCGGCTGGCGGCCGTTGCAGCGGCTCGACGTCGACGGCTTCGCGCTGCTGCGCTCACGCGGCGTCACCAAGCGTGCACACAGCATCATCGCGCTCGACCCCCCGACCTCCCCCGAAGCGCTCGCCGCAGCGCTGGACCGGGTGGAGTCACTGGTCACGATGGCGGGAGAGCATCCTGTCCACCGGATCATCGAGGGCGTCACCCCGGAGGAGCTGGATGAGCTGCTCGCCGCCCGCGGGGACCGCAGCGTCGGCGGCAGCGAGATCCTGGAGCTGGCGCTGTCCGGCGCTCTGCCCCGCCCGCACCCCTCGGCAGTGATCGCCACCGGCGGACTCGACGAGGACTGGTTCGCGGCCGCCTGGCGGCTCGCTCCGCGCGAAGGAGAGGACTCCCGCCGCACGATGCACGACATCCTCGCCGGCACTCCCGCGGTCCAGGTGCGCCTTCCCGCCGGGCAGACGCCGGACGCCGCCGTGGGCCGCGCCGCCCTGGTCGAGGTGGGGAAGGAGACCGTCGCGGTGCTCAACATGGTCGCGGTCGACCCCGCGCAACGACGCCGGGGCCTGGGCCGCGCCCTGTCCGGCACGCTCCTCGCCTTCGCCGCGGTCCAGGGAGCGCAGCGGGTCCTGCTCGAGGTCGAGTCGGACAACACCCCTGCCCGCACCCTGTACCGGGACCTCGGCTTCCGCCGGATCGGCGGCTATCACTACCGGGTGCCGGCAGCGGCAGCCGTTCCGGGGGCGCCGCTCAGCGAGTGAACGGGTGAAGGCTCGTTCACGGAGCTCTGTGGCAGGTCGCAGCTGCTCCGTGGCGCTCAGCGGCGCTCAGCGGCGCCACGCCGGATGCGCCGGGCGGTGGGATCGCGGTGGGATCGGGGGCCATGATCCCGCTCTCCCTTCCCGTGCGCCGGGGCCCGTCGGCCCGCGAGGTCACTGCGTCGACCTAGAATGACCCACATGCCTTCGATCGGACGAGATGACGTCGCACGCCTCGCCGACCTCGCACGGATCCAGCTCACCGATGAGGAGATCGACCGCTTCGCCGGCGAGTTCGACTCCATCATGGATGCTGTCGCCTCCGTGTCCGAGGTCGCCACCGAGGATGTTCCCGCGACGTCCCACCCCATTGCCATGACGAACGTCTTCCGTGAGGACGTCGTCGAGACCACCTTGACCCAGGAGCAGGCGCTCGCCGGCGCTCCTGAGGCGCAGGACGGCCGCTTCGCCGTCCCGCAGATCCTGGGCGAGGAGTGACCCCACAGATGACCCCCCAGAACCAGACCGACATCATCCGCCGCAGCGCCGCCGCCCAGGCCGCCGCGCTGACCGCCGGTGAGATCTCCTCCGAGGAGCTCACCCGCGCCCACCTGGACCGCATCGCCGCCGTCGACGGCGATCTGAACGCTTTCCTCCACGTCAACACCGACGAGGCCCTCGACGCCGCCCGCGAGGTCGACACCCGCCGCGCAGCCGGCGAGCAGCTGCACGGTCTGGCCGGCGTCCCCATCGCCGTCAAGGACGTCGTGGTCACCGAGGGCCAGCCCACCACCGCGGGCTCCAAGATCCTCGAGGGGTGGATCCCTCCCTACGACGCGACCCTGGTCACGGCCCTGCGCAAGGCCGGTCTGCCGATCCTCGGCAAGACCAACATGGACGAGTTCGCGATGGGCTCGTCCACCGAGACCAGCGCCTACGGCCCCACCCGCAACCCTTGGGACCGCGACCGGATCCCCGGCGGCTCCGGCGGCGGCTCCGCCGCGGCAGTGGGCGCCTACGAGGCCCCGCTCGCGATCGGCACCGACACCGGCGGCTCGATCCGTCAGCCTGGCGCCGTCACCGGCACCGTGGGCGTCAAGCCCACCTACGGCTCCGTCTCCCGCTACGGGCTGATCGCCATGGCCAGCTCGCTGGACCAGGCCGGCCCCGTGACCCGCACCGTCGAGGATTCGGCGCTGCTGCATGAGCTGATCGCCGGGCACGACCCGCATGACTCGACCTCCCTCACCGATGCCGTCGGCCCCTTCGCCGCGGCCGCCCGCAGCAAGGACGTCAAGGGCCTGCGCGTGGGTGTCATCGAGGAGCTCGAGGGCGAGGGCTTCGCCCCCGAGGTCAGCGCCCGCTTCGCCGAGTCGCTCGAGCAGCTCGAGCGCGCCGGAGCGGAGATCGTGCGCGTCTCGTGCCCGAACTTCCGCTACGCGCTGGGCGCCTACTACCTGATCATGCCCTCGGAGGCGTCGAGCAACCTCGCGAAGTTCGATGGCATGCGCTTCGGCCTGCGCGTGGTCCCCGAGGACCACCCCACCGCCGAGAACGTCATGAAGGCGACGCGCGGCGCCGGCTTCGGCGACGAGGTCAAGCGCCGCATCCTGCTGGGCACCTACGCCCTGTCGGCCGGCTACTTCGACGCCTACTACGGCAGCGCCCAGAAGGTGCGCACGCTCGTCCAGCGCGACTTCGCCGCCGCCTTCGAACAGGTCGACGTGCTCGCCTCGCCGACCGCCCCGACGGTCGCCTTCCGCCTCGGCGAGAAGGTCGACGATCCCACCGCGATGTACATGAACGACATCGCCACCATCCCCGCCAACCTCGCCGGCGTGCCGGGCATCTCGCTGCCCAGCGGCCTCGCCGAGGACGGCCTGCCCGCCGGCATCCAGTTCCTCGCCCCGGCCCGCGCCGACGAGCGCCTGTACCGCGTGGGCGGCGCCCTGGAGGCACTGCTCGAGGACTCCTGGGGCGGACCCCTGCTGGCCAAGGCCCCCGAGCTCACCGGAGGAGCGAACTGATGAGCACTGCATCCGATATCGAACTCGTCGACTACGACGAGGCCATCTCGCGCTTCGACCCCGTGCTCGGCATCGAGGTCCACGTCGAGCTGGGCACCGCCACCAAGATGTTCGACGGCGCGCCGAACATCTTCGCGGCCGAGCCGAACACGGCGATCACCCCCACCTCGCTCGGCCTGCCCGGCGCGCTGCCGGTCGTGAACCACAAGGCCGTCGAGTACGCGATCAAGATCGGTCTGGCGCTGAACTGCTCGATCGCCGAGACCTGCCGCTTCTCGCGCAAGCAGTACTTCTACCCCGACCTCACGAAGAACTTCCAGACCTCGCAGTACGACGAGCCCATCGCCTATGAGGGCTGGGTCGACATCGAGCTGGAGGATGGCGAGATCATCCGGGTCGAGATCGAGCGCGCCCACATGGAGGAGGACGCCGGCAAGAACACCCACGTCGGGGGCTCCACCGGGCGCATCCACGGAGCGACTCACTCGCAGGTCGATTACAACCGCGCCGGTGTGCCGCTGGTCGAGATCGTCACCAAGCCGATCCCGAACACCAAGGGGCGCGCCCCCGAGGTCGCCGCGGCCTACGTGCGCACCCTGCGCGACATCTTCCGGGCGCTGGACGTCTCCGAGGCGAAGATGGAGCGCGGCAATGTGCGCGCCGACATCAACGTCTCCCTGCGGGACAGCCCCGAGGCGGAGCTGGGCACCCGCACCGAGACGAAGAACGTGAACTCCTTCCGCTCGATCGAGCGCACGGTCCGCTACGAGATCTCCCGCCAGGCGGGCGTGCTCGATGCCGGCCAGAAGGTCATCCAGGAGACGCGCCACTTCCACGAGGACACCGGCGGCACCTCCTCGGGTCGCCCGAAGTCCGATGCGGAGGACTACCGCTACTTCCCCGAGCCGGACCTCGTGCCGGTCGCGCCGAGCCGGGAGTGGGTCGAGGAGATTCGCACGAGCCTGCCCGAGCTGCCCGCCGCGCGTCGGCGTCGTCTGCGAGGCGAATGGGGCTTCAGCGACCTCGAGATGCGGGACGTCATCAATGCCGACGCCCTCGATCTCATCGAGGCGACCGTCGCCGCCGGTGCGAGTGCGCAGAGCGCCCGCAAGTGGTGGATGGGTGAGCTGGCCCGCATCGCGAAGGACCGCGACCTCGACATCACAGCCCTCGACGTCACTCCTGCCCAGGTCGCCGAGCTGCAGAGCCTGGTCGACGGGAAGAAGATCAACGACAAGATCGCCAAGCAGGTCCTCACCAAGGTGCTCGAGGGCCAGGGCGACCCGACCGCGATCGTCGAGGCCGAGGGCCTCGCAGTGGTCTCCGACGACTCGGTGCTCACCGGCGCCGTGGATCAGGCGATCGCCGACAACCCCGATGTGGTCGCGAAGATCCGCAGCGGCAAGGTCCAGGCCATCGGCGCCCTCATCGGCCCGATCATGAAGGCCACCCGCGGCCAGGCCGACGCCGGCCGCGTGCGCGAGATCATCATGGAGAAGCTCGGCGTGAGCTGAGGTCCGTGATCTGTGGACGGCCCGACCCCGCCTCAGGCGGGGCCGGGCCGTCCGCCGTTCCGGGTCCAGGCCCGGGTACAGGTGCGGGCTCTGCTCGGGCTCGGGCTCGGGCTCGGGCTCTGGGGCGGTGGCGGGCACCGGCACCGCCGACGGGCGGCGTCGTTGTGAACGACCGCATACCAAAGGTCAAGACTTGGTAAATTGTCTCGGTGCCAGATTGTCCGACAAAGGGGAGCCTCCGGCCACGCTTCGGCCATGTGGCCAGCGAGAACCCACCTCTCCTGCGCCGCCCACAGCACTGACTCACCGGTATCTCAGCGTCTGTACAGTCGTCGATGCCCGTGCGCCAGCGCCTCCCCGGATCGTCGGGTGACGGCAGCGGCGCCATGACACCGACACCACAGGCGGACCATCCCGCCGGAGGAGAACGCGCCCGATGACAGGCATAGACGCAGCCGTGGAACGATACTTCGGCCCGATCGCGGACTGGCTCAGCGCCGTCGTGTTCTTCGAGGTCCCGGTCTTCGGCGGAGTGCCCGTCATCGTGGTCTGGCTGATGGCCGCCGCGGTGTTCCTCACGGTCTGGCTGCGCTTCCAGCCGATCACCGGGCTCAAGCACTCGATCCGGGTGATCCGCGGGCGATACACCGCCAAGACCGATCCGGGGGAGGTCTCGAGCTACCAGGCGCTGGCCACCGAGCTCTCGGGCACGGTGGGGCTGGGCAACATCGCCGGCGTCGCGGTGGCGATCAGCGCGGGAGGGCCGGGTGCGGCGCTGTGGATCGCGATCTTCGGCTTCTTCGCGATGAGCGTGAAGATGGCCGAAGCCACCCTTGGAGTGCTGTTCCGCAAGGTCAACGAGGACGGGACCACCGAGGGCGGCCCCATGTACTACCTGCGGGATGGCCTCGCCTCGATCGGCCGCAAGCGCCTGGGCGGCGTGCTGGCGGTCCTGTATGCGGTCTTCGCCCTGGTCGGTGTGTTCGGTGCCGGAAACCTCTTCCAGGCCAATCAGGTCGCAGCCATCATCTCCGGCGCGACGGGCAGCGGCTTCCTGCAGGGGAACAGCTGGGTCATCGGGGTGGTGCTCGCGGTGCTCGCTGGCGCCGTGGTGCTCGGCGGCGTGAAGTCGATCGCGCGCTGGACCTCCGCACTCACACCTGCCATGGCCGTGCTCTACACCGCCTGCATCCTGATCATCCTGGCTGTCAACATCACTGCCGTCCCGCAGGCCTTCGGTCAGATCTTCACCGGTGCCTTCACGGCGGACGGAGTCACCGGCGGCATCATCGGCGTCGCCGTGATCGGCATCCAGCGAGCCCTGTTCTCCAACGCGGCGGGTGTCGGATCTGCCGGGATGGCGCACAGCGCCTCGAAGACCAAGGAGCCCGCCACCGAGGGCTTCACCGCGATGTGGGAGCCGCTGGTCGACTCGATCGGCATCTGCATGCTTACCGCCCTCGCGATCGTGGTCACCGGCGTGTACACCACCGGAGACGCCGACGGAGTGGCCCTCACCGCGAGCGCCTTCGCGACGGTGACCGGCTGGTTCCCCATCCTGCTCACCATCGCGGTGACGCTGTTCGGCTTCTCGACGATCCTCGCCTACGCCTACTACGGCGAGCTGAACGCGATGTTCCTCTTCGGCAGCAGCAACGGCGTGAAGACCGGGTTCCGCATCATCTGGGTGCTGGCCATCGTGGTCGGTGCAGCGATCTCGCTGGACTCGGTGATCGCCTTCTCCGACGCCATGTTCTTCCTCATGGCCCTCCCGAACCTGCTCGGCATCTACTTCCTCGCCCGCGTGCTGCGGCTGGAGATCCTGCGTCACAAGTACCGCGTGAGCATCGGCGCGTTGGAAGAGGTCGAACCCGCGCTCCAGGTGGGCATGGGCGACCATGAGCCCACCCCCGAGCAGGTTGCGGCTGAGCGCGTGCGGACCCTGACCGAGGAGCTGCGGCTGTCGGATCTGCATCGACAGCTCGCCGAGGACCCGGACTTCCCGGTTCGTGCGGACCACCACGACGAAGAGCTCACCTCTCCGATGGGCGCACCGGAGGGGTGGGGCCTGGCGATCGATCCCGACGCAGCGCAGGACCTCGACGCAGCGCCGGACCTCGACGGCGATGCTCTCGCGAAGGACCCGGCCGGGAGGTGACCTCGGGCAGGGGAGGTGCTGAGCCGGCCCCTGCCGGGTGGACCCGCCGAGCGACGCCGATTACCGTCATCCGGAGGTCCACCCGGAACCGTCCGGGACGAGCACGGGCCGGCAGCGTTGCACTGGGGGAACGGCCGTCATGAGCATGCAGGGGACCAGGGGCGTGCGCAGAGCTGCGCGCAGTCTGTGCCGGAGCACCACCCGGGGGGCTGCGCTGGTCGCTGTCGCAGCTCTCGCGCTGGCGGGCTGCACGCGCGGCGGCGATGAGCCGACGCAGCCGTCCGCGCCGAGTCCGACGACCACGCAGCAGCCCGGTGCGACGACTCCGGCCCCGTCCGAGTCCGAGGAGACCGCGCCCGGCGCGGAGGGCGCTGACCCTGCGGCGAGCGACGGGGGAGGAGCACACACCGCCGATCCCACCGACCCCGGCAGCCACTACCTCTTCCTGCCCCTCCTCGACGGCGCCGAGAAGGTCCCCGCCGAGGAGGTCGGCAGCCAGGTCAGCACCTTCCTGGAGGCCACGGTGAGCAACCCGGACTGTCCCGGTGACGTTCTCCTCGGGGAGCAGATCAGGTGCACCGGGGGCAGCATCGAAGGAGACGCCCTTGAGGATGTCTCCGAAACCTGGGATGTGGCCCTGGTGCGAACCACCAACGGGAACACCGCCCTGATCGTGCGCGCCGCCGCCGAGGACGCCGGGGAGCTCCGGCTGCAGGCAGACCAGACTTTCCACTTCGCCTATCTGGTGGGCCAGGACGAGACCCCCGAGACGATCGCCGCCGCGACCGAGGAGGGCTTCCGCGCGACCCAGGTCAGCGACGGGCCCTCCGATGTGGAGATCACCGCAGCCTGCGACGAGGGCGAGGAGTTCGAGCGCTCGATGGTCTGCGAGGTCGAGGGCGAGCGACCCGCCGACGCCGCGGGCACCTGGTTCGGGATCGGCCACGACAGCTTCATCGAGGACTCGGCGGTCTACCTCTTCGTGGAGCAGACGGGACGTTAGACGACCAGAGACCTCACCGTCCGCTGTCCGGATGGTGACACCGGCATCTCGCATGGCGGCGTAGCATGCCTGCATGGTTCAGCTCCGTTCCCGCACCTCGACCCACGGCCGCAATATGGCCGGCGCTCGCGCCCTGTGGCGCGCCACCGGCATGAAGAGCGGCGACTTCGGCAAACCGATCATCGCGATCGCGAACTCCTACACCCAGTTCGTGCCGGGCCACGTCCACCTCAAGAACATGGGGGACCTGGTCGCCGGGGCGATCGAGGAGGCCGGCGGTGTCTCCAAGGAGTTCAACACCATCGCCGTGGATGACGGCATCGCCATGGGCCACGGCGGCATGCTCTACTCGCTGCCCAGCCGCGACATCATCGCTGACTCCATCGAGTACATGGTCAACGCCCACACCGCGGACGCGCTGGTGTGCATCTCCAACTGCGACAAGATCACCCCGGGCCACATGATGGCCGCGATGCGGCTGAACATCCCCGTCGTGTTCGTCTCTGGCGGCCCCTCGGAGTCCGGCAAGCCGATCGAGGGCGTCACCGAGCACCGCATCGACCTGGTCGATGCGATGTCGCTGTCGGCCGATGACTCCATCACCGACGCACAGCTGGCGGAGGTGGAGGAGAACGCCTGCCCCACCTGCGGCTCCTGCTCCGGCATGTTCACCGCGAACTCGATGAACTGCCTCACCGAGGTGCTCGGCCTCTCCCTGCCGGGCAACGGCACCACGCTCGCCACGCACGCCTTCCGCAAGGAGCTCTTCCTCGAGGCCGGGCGGAAGATCGTCGAGCTCTCCAAGCGCTACTACGAGGACGGCGACGAGTCGGTGCTGCCGCGCTCGATCGCGACCAAGGCCGCGTTCGGGAACGCCATGGCGATGGACGTGGCGATGGGCGGCTCGACAAACACCATCCTGCACATACTCGCCGTCGCGATCGAGGGCGGCGTCGACTTCGGCCTGGACGACATCGACCGCATCTCGCGCCTGGTGCCCACCCTGTCCAAGGTCGCCCCGAACGGCACCGCGCACGTGGAGGACGTCCACCGCGCCGGGGGGATCCCCGCGATCCTCGGCGAGTTGGACCGGGCCGGACTGCTGGACCACTCCATCCACACCGTCCACTCCCCGGACCTCGCCAGCTGGCTCGCGGAGTGGGATATCCGCGGCGGCACCGCCTCGAAGAAGGCCGAGGCGCTCTTCCACGCCGCCCCCGGCGGAGTGCGCACCACCCAGGCCTTCTCGACCACGAACACCTGGGACGAGTTGGACACCGACGGGGAGAACGGCGTGGTCCGCTCCGTCCCGCACGCCTACACCAAGGACGGCGGCCTCGCCGTGCTCAAGGGCAACCTCGCGCGGGACGGTGCGGTGTTCAAGACCGCCGGCATCACCGAGGATCTCTTCCACTTCGAGGGCACCGCGGTGGTCTGCGACTCCCAGGAGGTGGCCGTCCAGAAGATCCTCGACAAGACGGTCAAGGCCGGCGACGTCGTGGTGATCCGCTACGAGGGTCCGCAGGGCGGTCCCGGCATGCAGGAGATGCTCTACCCGACCTCGTTCCTCAAGGGGCGGGGCCTGGGTAAGACCTGTGCCCTGATCACCGACGGCCGCTTCTCCGGCGGCACCAGCGGCGTCTCCATCGGCCACATCTCGCCGGAGGCGGCCGAGGGCGGGCTGATCGGTCTGATCGAGGACGGCGACAAGATCATCATGGATGTCGACAAGCGCCTGCTCGAGCTGGATGTGCCCGAGGACGAGCTCGAGCGCCGCCGCGCGGCGAAGGGCCCGCTGCCGTGGCGCCCTGAGAACCGCGACCGCAAGGTCTCCCAGGCGCTCAAGGTCTACGCCCACCTGGTGCGCTCGGCGACCTACGGCGCCACCCGCCGGCACCTGGACTGAGGCTCTGGACTGAGGCTCTGGACTGAGCCGAGCAGGTCTCCATCCCCTCTGAGCTGTCGCCTGGCACATGCCGTGGCGACAGCTCAGAGGGGATGCTCGTGAGTTGCGTGAGTTGCGTGAGTTGCGTGAGTTGCGTGAGTTGCGTGTGCTGCGTGGGGTGCGGCGCGGGAAGCGTGGACGGCGTGGGCTACGGCGTTGCGGGACGCCAGCTCCTGCCCGCTATCCCATCCCTCAGGCGCCCAGCACGGAGCGGTAGCGGTCCACCGCGATCTCGGCGATCAACGGGTGGTCTCCCAGCGGCGCCGCCACCAGATCCGCGCCGACCTGCCGCAGCTGGGCATGGAAGTAGCCGGGAGCCAGCAGATAGGTGGCGACCACCACCCGGGCTCCGGTGCGCTTCCGAGCCTGGGTCACGGCATCGGCGACCGTGGGCTGCGCCGCGGCGATGAAGCCGACGGTCACCTCGCGCTGGAGCCGTGCGGAGAGCAGCGCGCCCATCTGCGCGGCCATCTCCTGCCCCGCCCGGTCGCGGGTGCCGGCGACCGCCATCACCACTGCGTCATCAGGCTGGGCCCCTGCCTCCTGAAGTCGCTGGGCCATCACCTCGGCGAGCCGGGGATCAGGGCCGAGAGGCGCTGCGGCCAGCGCTTCGTGACCGGCGACAGCGCCGGCGATGTCCTCGCCCACGTGGAAACCGGTGGATAGCAGCAGCGGCACCACCACCGCGGCCGGCGGGGTGTCCTCCTCGCGGGTGCGCACGGTGGTGCTCGCCGGCGCCAGTTGGGTCACGACCTCGGCGACCTCCGGGCTCTGCACATCCACGTACGCCTCCCGCACGGCGACGGAGGGGAGCTGCTCGGCGATCCGGCGCAGGATCGCCCGGATCACGTCACGGCCCTCGCGCAGCCGGGTGCCGTGCGCGCAGCCGATGAGCACGGGCACCGCGGCGCGGTCCGCCAGCTCGGTCGCAGGCAGCGCCTCCCGCCCCGCCCCGCGTACCGGAGCGGCAGGGGAGTCGGTGGCGCCGGGAGCGGCAGGGAAGTCGGGGGATCCGGGGGAGCCGGGGGAGTGAGCCCCCAGGAACCCCTCGGCCGAGGTGCGGCCCACCGTGATCACCGCGGGATAGCCGATGCCGGCCTCCCGCACCGTCTTCTCGATCGTGGCCAGGGTGCCGCGCACGCTCCGCTGCTCGGGCAGGGTCGCGCTCTGGATCACCGCGACCGGGGTCTCGGGGGCGACGCCGTTCAGCAGCGCTTGGGAGACCAGCCGGGGCAGCCACCCCACGCCCATCATCAGCACGGTGGTGGTGCCGGGATCCCGGAGCGCCGCGAGATCCGCGGGACCGAGATCTCCGTGGGCGTTGACCACGTGCAGAGCGACCGCGGCACCGCGATGGGTGACCGGGACATCCCCGGCCGCGGGGCCGGCGATGGCGGAGGTCACGCCGGGCACCACCTGCACCTCGATGCCGGCGGCGCGGCAGGCCAGGACCTCCTCGCCGCCGCGGCCCAGCAGGAACGGGTCCCCGCCCTTGAGCCGCACCACGCGACGGCCGGCCCGGGCGTGCTCGACCAGCAGCGCCCCGATCTGCTCCTGAGCGCGGGAGGGATGCCCGGGGGTCTTGCCCACGTCGATCAGCGTCACCTCCGTGCCCAGCCGCTCGGTGAGGCCGCGCGGTCCCAGCCGGTCCACGACCACCACGTCCGCCTGCTGCAGCAGGTGCAGCCCGCGCACGGTGATCAGGTCGAGGGCGCCGGGCCCGCCGCCCACCAGCGCCACGGCACCGGGGGAGAGCGTCGCGTCGCCCAGCACCCCGTCGAATGAGGGGAGGGCGGCGGTCATGGGGCGATCCCGGTGGCGCCGGCTGCGAGAGGTCGGGGCGTGGCGGAGACCAGCACCCGGCCGTCCCGCACCTGCGCCTCGTGCACTGCGATCGGGAGCTTTTCGCCGCCGCCGGCGTCGAGCACCTCACCGGTGTCGAGGTTCCAGGCCTGCTTGTACATCGGTGAGGCGATCGTGGGCACCAGTTCCCCGGGCTCCTCACCGTCACTGCTGACCTCATGCGAGCCGATCAGCCCGCGTGAGAGCACGTTGGTCCCGGAGTACGGGTCGCGTTGCTGGCAGGCGCGTACAGAGTCGTCGACCAGGCGGAACACCGCCACCTGGTCGTCTCCGAGCAGCGCCGCGGCACCGCGCTCGACCGAGAGGTCGCTGAGTGCGCAGACATCGATCATGGTCTGGTCCTGGGTGGTCATCAGCGGATCTCCTCGCCGTCGACGGAATCGCCCAGCGGGCTGGTCGCCCCCAGGCTGAGTGAGGCCAGTGCCCGTGCCCGGACAGGGTCGGGCGCGGTGTGCTGGTCCATCTCGTTCGCCGGTCGCATCTGACCGCGCTCGGGCACCCAGGCGAGATCCGGATCGGCCACTCCGGGGGCGTTGATGAAGGAGACGAACTTGGCCATGCGCTGCGGGTCGTCGAGGGTGGCGGTCCACTCATCCTCATAGGTCGCGACGTGGTTGGCCATCTGCGCCTCGAGCTCCTCGCCGATGCCGAGGGAGTCCTCGACGATCACCCGGCGCAGCTCCTCGATCCCGCCCGCGCGGTCCTCGACCCAGCGCGCGGTGCGCTGGACCTTGTCGGCCTCTTGGATGTACAGCATCAGGAAGCGGTCTATGCACTTGACGAGGGTCTCGTCATCGAGGTCCTCGATGAGCAGCTGGGCGTGGGCAGGCTGGGCGCCGCCGTTGCCGCCGACGTACAGGTTCCAGCCCTTGGTCGTCGCGATCACGCCGACGTCCTTCGCGCGGGCCTCGGCACACTCGCGTGCACAGCCGGAGACCCCGACCTTGAGCTTGTGCGGGGAGCGCAGGCCGCGGTATCGCCGCTCGAGCGCGACGGCCATCGAGGTGGAGTCCTGCACGCCGTAGCGGCACCAGGTGGAGCCCACACAGGACTTCACCATCCGCAGCGACTTCCCGTAGGCGTGGCCGGATTCGAAGCCAGCATCGACCAGGCGCCGCCAGATCTCGGGCAGCTGATCCAGCCGCGCCCCGAACATGCCGATCCGCTGGGCGCCGTTGAGCTTGAGGTACAGGCCGTAGTCGATGGCGACCTGGGCGAGGACCAGCAGCTGCTCGGGCGTGACCTCTCCGGCGGGCATCCGGGGGATCACCGAATAGGTGCCGTTCTTCTGGATGTTCGCCATCACGTGGTCGTTGGTGTCCTGGAGCGATCCCAGCTGCTCGCCGACAGGCGAGTGCAGGCGCCCGGAGGTGGTGCCGAGGCTCGACAGCAGCGAGGCGACGACCGGCTTGCACACCGCGCAGCCGCGGCCCCGGCCGAAGGCGGTGACGATCTCGGTGAAGGTCTGCTGACCGCCCTCCTTGACCAGCTGGTACAGCTCGGCGCGGGAATGGGCGAAGTGCTCGCACATCGCGGTGGAGACCGCGATGCCAGAGCGCTCGAGCTCCTTGTTCAGCAGCTTCGTCAGGGTGGGCACGCACGAGCCGCACACCGTGCCCGCGGTCGTGCACTCCTTGACCTCGCCGAGCGTGGTGCAGCCATGCTCGGTCACCGAGGCGCGGATGGTGCCTGCGGAGACGTTGTTGCAGGAGCAGACCACCGCATCGTCGGGCAGCTCGGCATCGGCCATCGCGTCCCCGCCCTCGGGGGCGATCACGGCCGACGGGTCCGCGCCCAGGGCGCGGCCGATCAGAGGGCGCAGCTGGGAGAACAGCTCGATGTCTCCCACGAACACGCCGCCCAGCAGCACCTTCGCATCATCGGACATCACCAGCTTGCGGTACTTGCGGTTCACGGGGTCAACGAAGGCGACCTCGAGGGCTCCGGCGGTGACGGCGTTGACGTCGCCGAAGGCGGCGGCGTCCACCCCCACTCCCTTGAGCTTGGTGCCGTCGTCCTTGCGCTGATGGGTGCGGGTGCCGCCCAGGAAGCGGTCCACGACCACATCGGCCATGTCGTTGCCCGGGGCGATGAGCCCGGCGCAGGCCTCCTGGAAGGAGGCGCATTCGCCGATCGCCCAGATCGCGGGGTCGGAGGTCTGGCAGGAATCGCCGACGACCACGCCGCCGCGCTCGCCGATCGCGAGCCCCGCCTCGCGGGCGAGCCGGTCCCGGGGGCGGATGCCGGTGGAGAAGATGACCACGTCCGCGTCGAGGGTGGAGTCGTCGGAGAGCACTGCGGTGCCGACCTGTCCGTCCCCGGCGGGCTGGAAGCGGGAGGCGCCGACCCCGGTGCGCACGTCGATGCCCTTGTCCTGGATCAGCAGGCGCAGCATCTCCCCGCCGCCCTGGTCGAGCTGGACCGCCATCACCCGGTCGGCGAACTCGACCACGGTCGAGGCGGCACCGAGATCCTGCAGCGCGGCCGCGGCCTCGAGGCCCAGCACGCCGCCGCCGACCACAACGCCGCGGACCTGGCGTCCCAGCGTCTTCTCGCGGAGCGCCACCCATTCGGCGATCTGCTCGACGTCGCCCACGGTGCGATAGGAGAAGATCCCCGGCAGCTCGCTTCCGTCGGCACGCGGCGCCCAGGCCCAGGAGCCGGTGGCGAGGATCAGCCGGTCGTAGGGAATGGTGGTGCCGGACGTCGTGGTCACGTGAGCGGCGACCCGGTCGATCGTCTCGGCCTTGTCCCCGGTGAGCAGGCTGATGCGCGGGTCCTCCCAGACGGAGACGTCCAGGGAGAGCAGGTCGGCGTTGCGGGAGGCGAACCAGTTCGACAGGTGCACCCGGTCGTAGGGCTGCTGTGGCTCCTCGCCGATGACGGTGAGCGTCCACCGCCCCTCGGGGTCCTGCGCGCGAAGGCGCGCGGCGAAGCGATGACCGGTCATGCCGCCACCGATCACGACGATGCGCTGATCGGCCAGCGGCGCGTGCTCCGCGGGGGCGATGAGTGGGGAGTGTCCTGGGGTGCTCATGGCTGCTGTTCTCGAACCTCTCGGGGGCCGGGTGGCGTCGCTCATAAGGTAGACGACGAAATGCGCTCTCCGCAGGACCTTCGTCGGTCCGGCAGGGCGCCGCGGGTGGCGCGGCACGACCCTGCTGTCCGCCCGGTCTCGCAATCCGGACAGGTGGCCTCTGCGCTGTGAAAAGGCCTAATCTGTCGGCATGCAGAAGATCCTTCTCGTAGTTACCGAGCGCGGCTGACGCCCCTCGTCACTACGAGCTGTCATCCGCGCCCCTCCCGAGTCCCTGGCGGAGGGGCTTTTTCGTGCGTCGGCGACAGCACGGCGGAGGGACGAGGAGGTCCACGCAGCAGTTCACCGCCATGCCCACCGTCCGAGACGACGAAGGAGTTCCGATGAACGGACAGCAGATGACCGGTGCCAAGGCGCTGGTCGAGTCCCTCAAGCTTGCCGGGGCAGAGGTCGTCTTCGGCCTTCCCGGCGGTGCGATCCTGCCGACCTACGACCCGCTGATGGACGCCGAAGGCCTCCGTCATGTGCTGGTTCGCCATGAGCAGGGTGCCGGGCATGCGGCCAGCGGCTATGCCCACGCCACGGGCAAGGTCGGTGTGTGCCTGGCGACCTCCGGTCCCGGCGCGACCAACCTCATCACGGCGATCGCCGATGCCCAGATGGACTCGATCCCGATGGTGGCGATCACGGGCCAGGTCGGCTCCATGTTCATCGGCACCGATGCCTTCCAGGAGGCGGACATCGTCGGTATGACGATGCCGGTCACCAAGCACAACTTCCTGGTCTCCAAGGCGGAGGACATCCCCAAGGTGATCAAGCAGGCCTTCCACATCGCATCGACCGGTCGACCCGGCGTGGTGCTGGTGGACGTCACCAAGGACGCCCAGCAGGCGATGACCACCTTCGAGTGGCCCGAAGCGCTCGATCTGCCCGGCTACCGCCCCGACCCGCGCCCGCACAGCAAGCAGATCCGTGAGGCGGTCTCGTTGCTGATGGCAGCCAAGCGCCCCGTCTTCCTGCTCGGCGGCGGTGTGCTGCGCGGCCGTGCGACCGAGGAGGTCGGCGAGCTGATCGATGTCTCCGGCGCCCCCTTCGTCACCACGCTGATGGCCCGCGGCGCACTGCCCGACTCCCACCCCAGCCACCTGGGCATGCCGGGCATGCACGGCACCGTCTCCGCGGTCTCGGCCCTGCAGCGCTCCGATCTGATCGTCAACATCGGGGCCCGCTTCGACGACCGCGTGACCGGCGTGCTGGAGTCCTTCGCACCCGGCGCGAAGATCGTCCACGCCGACATCGACCCGGCGGAGATCTCGAAGAACCGTGAGGCAGATGTGCCGATCGTCGGCCAGGCCGCCGAGATCGCCCGCGCTCTGACCGCCGAGCTGCGGGATCGCATCGCGGCCGACGACACCCGTGACTACGAGACCTGGTGGAACACCCTGGACATGCTCCGGGACAACTACCCGCTGGGCTGGACCGAGACCGAGGACGGCTTCACCGCACCCCAGAAGGTGATCTCGCGCATCGGAGCGATCTCCGGACCGGACTCCATCTATGTCGCAGGGGTGGGCCAGCACCAGATGTGGTCCAGCCAGTTCATCAAGTACGAGAACCCCTACACCTGGCTGAACTCGGGGGGCCTGGGCACCATGGGCTACTCGGTGCCGGCGGCGATGGGTGCCAAGGTGGGTCAGCCGGACAAGGTGGTGTGGTCCATCGACGGCGACGGCTGCTTCCAGATGACCAACCAGGAGCTCGCCACCTGCGTCATCAACAACATCCCGATCAAGGTCGCGATCATCAACAACTCGAGCCTCGGCATGGTGCGCCAGTGGCAGAACCTGTTCTACGACAAGCGCTACTCCAACACCGACCTGAACACCGGGCACGGCTCCCGCCGGATCCCCGACTTCGTCAAGCTCGCCGACGCCTATGGCTGCGCCGGACTGCGCTGCGAGCGGGACGAGGACATCGACGCGACCATCCAGCAGGCGATGGAGATCAACGATCGCCCGGTGATCGTGGACTTCACCGTCAGCGCCGACGCGATGGTCTGGCCGATGGTGCCGTCCGGCGTCTCCAACGACGAGATCCAGATCGCGCAGGGCATGAGCCCCGAGTGGGAGAGGGACATCTGATCATGAACGCCATGAGTGCAATGAACGCCGGAAGCTCTGCGGGCGCAGGAAACCCGACGAGCACGTCCGATTACGTCATGACCCCCGAGAACCAGACCCTCTCGGTCCTGGTGGAGAACAAGCCCGGTGCGCTCACCCGCGTCACCGCGCTCTTCTCGCGCCGCGGGTACAACATCTCCTCGCTCGCGGTCGGACCAACCGAGCACCCGGAGATCTCCCGCATCACCGTGGTGGTCGACGTCGATCAGCGGCGTCTCGAGCAGATCACCAAGCAGCTGAACAAGCTGGTGAACGTGCTCAAGATCGTCCAGCTCGACGCCCGGTCCACGGTCCAGCGCGAACTCATCCTGATCAAGGTGACTGCGGACAACTCGACCCGCACCTCGGTGCTGGAGATCGTGCAGATGTTCCGGGCCAAGGTGGTCGATGCGGCCGCCGACTCGGTGACCGTCGAGGCCACCGGCACCCAGGACAAGCTCAGCGCGCTGCTGGGGATGCTCGAGTCCTTCGGCATCCGCGAGATAGTGAAGTCCGGCGAGGTCGCGATCGGTCGGGGTGGACGCGCGATCACCGACCGCAGCCTCTTGGGCTGAAACGCCCGGGCTGAACCTCTAGGGCTGAAACTCCAGGGCTGAACCTCCAGGGCTGGAACTCCGGACCTGAGTCTCCAGGACTGAGACGGCCTCTCACAACGTAAGACACTCGGCGATAGGATCGACCTGTCGCCCGCACCCCGAACACGAAGGAGCACAACGTGGCTGAGATCTTCTACGACGACAACGCCGACCTGTCCATCATCCAGGGCAAGAAGGTCGCGATCGTCGGCTTCGGCTCCCAGGGCCATGCCCACGCGCTGAACCTGCGCGACAGCGGCGTCGAGGTCCGGGTGGGCCTGCGCGAGGGCTCGAAGTCCCGTGCGAAGGCTGAGGAGCAGGGCCTGGGCGTGGGCACCGTCGCCGAGGTCTCCGAGTGGGCGGATCTGATCATGATCCTCACCCCGGACCAGGATCAGCGGAAGGTCTACGCCGAGTCGATCCAGCCGCACCTCGGTGAGGGCAAGGCGCTCGCCTTCGCCCACGGCTTCAACATCCGCTTCGGCTACATCGAGGTCCCCGAGGGCGTCGACGTGCTGCTGA
>NZ_JBQDLF010000023.1:0-54289 GCF_052095815.1 Brachybacterium sp.
AGCGTGAATACCCGCCACAGCAGGGTCATTCACCACGAACCGCGAAGAGCCCCCATAGGTCTCAGCCATGCGCTCGATGCTGGTGCCGAACTGACGGTTCACCGATCCAGGGGTCTGGCGGTATCGGAACATCGGCTTCTCGAGCCGGTGGAAACCTACCCCGGCGGCCGTCATGCGCAGCCAGAGGTCGTGATCCTCGCGACCTGATCGCAGGGACTGGTCGTACCCGCCCACGGCGTCGTAGTCGCGGAGCCTGACGACCGCCGCGGCGTGCACCATGTTGTCGAGCACGATGGTACGCGGATCGTAGGGAGGCAGAAGCCAAGGCCGCTCGCCCTGTTCGTCACCGAACAAGACGGCATTGCAATAGACAACGCCCACGGATCGGTCAGCTGCCAGAACCGACATCGCCTCCTCCGCATACTCCGGGGCGATCAGGTCGTCGTCTGCGAGGAAGAGCATGGCATCGGTTCCGAGCTCGGCGCGGCCGGCATTGAATGCGCCTCCGGGACCCCGGTTCTCGATCCTGACGAGGCTGATGCCTCCGCCCTGGTCGATCCTGTCCAGGAACTCGATGGTCTCCTCCCGGGAGCTCCCGTCGTCGACCAGAACGATCTGGTCGGGAGGGAGGGTCTGAGCACGCACGGATGAGAGAGCCTCTTCGAGGTACTCATGCCTGTTGAACACAGGGATCACAACGCCGTAGGTCAGGGCACTGCCTTCTTCGATGTTTGGACTCATTGGCTATCCACTCTCCTGGTCTCGTGCAGCATGTCGTCGACCCGTCCACGGATCGCGGCGATGAACCGATCCTCCCCGAACGCTGCCACGTGGGCTCTGACGTCCTCCCGATCCTCGGGCATGGGAGCTTCCTGGACGGCACTTCGAATGCAAAGTGGGGTCGCTTCGTCGAAGAAGATCCCGTTCACGCCCTCCTCGATGGTGTCGAGATACCCCCCCGCCCGCAGAGCGATCGTTGGCACCCCGTGAGCACCCGCTTCCAGGGGGGTGAGCCCGAAGTCCTCATGGCTCGCGCAGATCAGGGCCGACGCGCGGGCGTACGCCCATCGCATCTGCGCGTCAGAAAGCCCCTCCACAAGGCGCACGTTGGCCGGTGCCATAGCTTGGAGGCGGTCACGCTCGGGACCCTTCCCGACCACCAGCAGTCGATTCTGGGGCATCGAACGGAACGCTTCGATCACCACATCCACGTGCTTGTAAGGCTGGAGCCTTGAGACCACAAGGAAGTAGCCGGGATCATCGGCCCACCCGCTGATCTGGGCGTCGATCCGTTCCTGCGGCCCCTCCGCGACGTCCGGGGAGAAAGGTGGGAACAGGGTTTCGGCTTCAAAGCCGTACACGTTTCTGATCCGCTCCTTCACCACAGAGGAGTTCGCGAGGTAGGAATCCGCCTGGTGCGCAGCTGTCCTGTCCCAGCGCCGCACGAACGGGGACAGGACGGAGAGCGCGAGCCGCTTGGGATCCAAGCGCCCGGCAACGCCGAGGTAATCCTCGGCAAGGTAGAGCCAACGGGCCGGCGAATGGCAGTACACGATCTTCCGTCCCGTGGTCGGGTAGGCGTGCGCCCAGCCAGACGAGGACGCGATCACGACATCCGCATCGATCCTCATCCGCGACGAAGCGGAGGCGAGAAGGGGCAGAGCGATGCGCGGGTCCCGCCGGAAGGCGCCGATGCGGTTCAGTCCGCTCGTGCGGATCCGCATCTCCCGGAACTCCGGGTAGGTCTGTTCGGGTTCGTAGAACAGCGTGTGGATCTCCGCCTCGGGGAACGCCTTGGCGAGGGAGAGCACCACCCGCTCGGCTCCCCCGCGCTGGGTGAGGTAGTCATGGGCGATCGCAACCCGGGGACGACCGGCAGCCGCTGTCCTCCGGGTAGCCGCTGTCCTCCCGGAGGTCGGTTCCGTGGCGGCACCTCTGGAGCTCTCTGCACCCAATGCAGCTCCCTCCACGGCCAGCGCCACCAACTTGCGGCCCACGGCGTTGGGAACCAGGGGGAGCACCTGATCGACAATGCCCGCCACGCGACGCACGCGGTCACCGGTGGAGAGCACATGTGAAGCGATTCCCACGGCCTTCCCCCAGATGCCCTTGCCAGGACCCGCCGCTGGGAGCAGCGCCCCGGGGTGCAGTTGCCTGAACATGGCGCTAGCGGCTCCTGACTCGAATGCCTTGTGCGCGCGGGATGCCGCGGTGCGCGCCGGCCCGTGATGCTCAGCCTCAGCGGCATCTGCGATCACGAGATCGAGCCCGGCCTCGGCAAGGCGGTAGCCGTAGTCGACGTCCTCCCACCCGTAAGCGCGGTATCGGGTGTCGTAGGGGCCCACCTGTTCCCAGGTGTCCCGCGTGATGGAGCAGTTCGCGGCCCACAGCCGCCAGCGCTCCTCAGCGGTCCGGTTCCGGGCAGCGCGGTGAGCACGGTCACCAGCATCGGTGCCATAGGCCCGAGCGTAGGCCGAGTCCCGGTGGATGTCCCGGGTGAGCCCGATGACCCCGACCGCGGGGCCCTGATGGGCGGAGACATGAGCAGAGACGAACGTGGGCGGCACCACCAGGTCGTCGTCGCAGCGGATCAGTACGCGGCCTCGAGCATCGTCGAAGCCGGCGTTGAGCGCCGCCACGCGGCCCCTGTTCTCGGGGAACTCGACGGAGCGCACAGCAATCCGGTTCTCGGCGTCGACCACCGCGGCGGATCCGTCATCCACCCCGTCGATCACCACGATCACCTCGAAGTCAGGGGTGCCCTCCTCCTGCGCAGCGAGTGAATCGAGCAGGGCAGGCAACCGGGCGGCACCTCGATACGAAGGGATCACGACCGAGGCCGCGGGCTCGCCAGCAGTCTTTGGCACCGATACGACGTCGAGCTCGCTCATCGGGCCTCCTTCCTGTCGCCCTGTGCAAGTCCCTGGAGCAGCGATGCGACCCGTCGCCTTCCCGCGGCAGGCGAGTAGTTCTGCTCCCAACGCTGTCGCGAACCCTCGATGACGAGGTCACGGGCAGGCTGCTCCGTCGTGACTGCTTCCACGATCACCCGGGCCAGGTCCTCCGCGTCCCCGGATCGCGCGATCCACGGGTGTCCGGGACCCACCACTTCCGGGAGGGCACCGGCGTCGGAGACCACCACGGGGACACCGGCAGCCATGGCCTCGGCAGCGGTGAGGCCGAAGGTCTCCGCCGCCCGGGATGGGCACACAACGAGATCGACCTGCGTGAAGAAGTCCTCGGGGCGAACCCAGCCCAACCTGTCGATGCGCTCGTCCATGCCAGCCAGTGCCTGTGCAACGGTCTGATCGTCGTTCGCGGTGCCGAAGCGGCTCTCCCCTGCCAGGACCAGACGGAGGGGACGGCCCTCGATGTGATCGATGCTGCCGATGGCGTGTGCGAGGAGATCGACACCCTTCTCCGGCGAGAGTCGGCCCAGGAAGCCGACCCTGATCGGCGCATCCGAACGGGTCGCGTGCGGCTCGTACGGCAGTTCTGCCGTCCAGTTCTCGAACACCTTCGTGTGGGGAAGTCGGGCTGCAATGGTGTGGGAGGGGACCAGTACTCGACGTGCGCCCTTCCGGGCAGGGCCGAGGGCATGCGCTTGCTTGCCCTGCGGGAACCGGTGCAGGTGCGCGATCCGAGGCCCCATTCCCGCAGTGGCGAGTGAGGGCACCAGCCCGTTGCACCACAGGGGAATCGCCCGGTGACGCAGGCGCCAGGCGGTGAGTGCCGCCATGTAGCCAGCTCGCCCGCGGCCGGGGAGGGCAGTCGTCGTGAATCCACGTTCCCTCGCGGCTAAGACCAGTGCGCCGGGCCGTGCCGGGCCGATGACCGTCACACCGATGCCCAGATCATGCAACGCCTCGGCGATGTTCAGGAGCATCACCTCGCCGCCGCCGATGTCACCGTTGTTGGTGGCGATCGCGATTCGACGCTGTGATGCGCCGCGTGCTGAGGCGTGCTTCTCATCGAGAACCAGCCGCCGAGAGGGAAAACCCTGGATCCGGTACTGGGCCACCGCAGTGACCCGGCCCAGTCCAGCCACGAGTCGAGACGCGGCGCCTTTGGCTGCGGGCCGGTCACGCGGAACCGAGCGGAGAAGCGCGAGTGCATCGTCCGCCACGCCACGGAGGGTCGACGTGAGTGTGTACTGGGTCGAGTCGTATGCGGGGAACCTCTTCGCCATCAGTACCCGGCCCTTGCCCAGGAGGTACCGCTTCCGTATGGACGCCCGATTGCCACTGACGGTGAAGCGCACTCGGGCACCGGGTACGTAGATGAGGGGGAACCCGGCTTCCTGCACACGCCAGGACAGGTCCACATCCTCGAAGCCGTACCGCGGAAGGGATTCGTCATAGCCGCCGACGGCGAAGAACAGGTTCCGTGAGATCGCGCAGTTGCAGTTCCCCACATGCGGGCGGTACGGGGTGGCGACGAGTTCTTCTCCGAAGATGTCCGGTCGGGGCTCGCCGTTCTCGCTGCACGCGATGATCCTCCCGCCGGCCAGCTGATCACCGTCAATGGCCGTGGCGAACGCCGAGACCCACTGTGGTTCCACCACATCGTCTGCATCGCAGAACGCGAGCACACGGCCGCGAGCCAGAGAGGCCCCCAGGTTCCGGACCCGTGGGATCCCGGGCTCTGTGCCACCGTCCACCAGCCGGGCTGCCACGTGCGCGTGCTCCGGCTCCTCGATCCATTCGCGGACGAGGTCAGCGGTGGAATCGGTCGATCCGTTGTCGATGACCAGGACCTCGAACGTGGCCTCGCCCTGCTGTGCGTCCAGGGCGTCGAGCTGGCGACGCAGGGTGGCCTCACCGTTGCGGACGCAGATGATCACGCTGACATCGGGTGCTTCGGTGTTGGAGGTGGTCACGAGTGAGCCCCGGCTGCTTCCAGAGCACCGCCCAGCCACGACAGGCTCGACTCCCGCGCGGCCTGGCTGATGGCCTCCGGTTCGCGAACCAGCGGCTGGTCCACGGGGTCCGATGCCGCCCCGAAGGCGGTATCCGCATCGGCACCGAAGGTATGGAGCAGTGTCTCCAGCCGGGCGTCCTGCCCAGGGCCCCGGCGCAGGACCCGCACTGGGGTCTCGAACATGATCGCGAACAAGGTGGCGTGGAAGGAGTCGGTGATGACCTGCTCCGAGTCCCGGATCACCCGCAGGAAGTTCGCTATCCCGTACCAGCGGGACGACAGGGCGAAGGGGGAGATGAGGTCGGCGACCTTCAGCTTCTTCGCCCGTGCGACGGCTCGGACTCCGGAGCGGGTGCTGCCTCCGCTGGACACCAGCAAATAGGTTCCCAGCGTTGGCGACGTGAGTGCAGGCGCCTGATCAGCGATCCGGCTCCATTCCTCGACGCTCAGCAGCAGCGTGGGATCCAGGACCACGGGGACTTCCCGGCCGGTGATCTCGGAGATCAGCCGGGACCCTTCGGACTCTCGGACCGAGATGTGCTCGAATCCCTCCAACATGCGCGCGTAATGGGCCCGGTACCCATCGCTGAGCTGAGCCGTGCCAAGACTTGCTGCGTAGGAGATCCGCTGATGCGGGTGCGCGAAGCGAAGGAAGTCGGTCGGACACCCGCCCCGATACGCCGGGTTCCACACCTGATCAGAGCCCACGATGAAGGAGCCGTAGCGATCCTTCAGAGGTGCAGCGTCACCTGGGCCGCGCACATGGGTGCTCTCGAGGCGCATCCGCGACAGTGTGAACTCCGTCAGGGGGCTGCGCCGACGTTCCTTGGTCGCGCGGGCCGGAACAGTTCTCAGCTCACCGTCGCTCACCGCTTTGAGCACCTTCGCCCCGAGGTCGGTGCCACGCCGAGCTGCTTTGAGAACGACAGAACGATGGCCCTGCCTCGCCGGGGATTCGACGGCCTCCTCCCCGGGGGCAACGGCCTCCTCCCCGGGGGCGACGGGCTCCGCCTCCCGGGGAGCGACCGTCTCCGTCCCTTCCCGCGAGTAGTGGTAGGGCTCGTTCGGGATGACGAAGGGTTCGTGGCCGAGGTCCTCCAGAGCCCGGTACAGCGCAAAGTTCTGCAGCCGGTTGCCCACGTTGGCCATGTCGTGGATGGTGACGATGCCAACCTTCATCAGCAGCTCTCCCTCAGCAGATCAGCCATCAACGTCCACGCACCTTCTTCACCCATCGCGTCAAGCCCGGCAGCCTCGTCCTGACGAACCGCTTGGCACGGGGAACGAGCCCCGCACTGTAGATCTCGCGATACCGCTGGATCTCCGGGGTGATGCGAGAGCGGAACACCTCGAAGCTGCGGGCTCGGAGCGCATCGTCGTACGCTTCGTCGCCAAGGACCACGAAGCGTCGGCGCGCATCGTAGATGCGCTTGCGCTTCGCAGGGATGTTCGAGTTCGGCTGCACTCGCTTGGTCGGCACCGGCTTCCCGGCCTCGATGTCCTGGGCCAGACGGTACGAGAGCCCTTCCCTGCGATGCCGGAGGCCGGCCTCCTGCGACTTCGCAGCGGAATCGGCAGTGATATCGGTAAGGGTCAGCTGCTCCCGCCCGCTGTCGAAGATCGCCGCTGCGTGCGACGACCGGGTGATGACGATGTTGTCGCCTGCGGGATCGGGGGTGAACTGCGAGAGCCAGGCATCGCCGAAAGTGATGTCGGCGGTCTCGTTCATGACGTCATCGCAGTAGTCACAGGCGTTGTACTTGAAGAGTCCCACTCCCCAGTCCGTAGCCAGGTAGTCGTCCTTCGACTCCGTCCTCGTGGTCCCCCCGCCGGACACCGATACGTCGTAGAGGTCGGCGCGAACATCCCCTTCGACGCGGAAGTCGATCTTCTCGAGCTCTCCCGGCTGGATTCCCTTCTCCCAGCCGAGGCTCTCTGCGAATCGGGCCGACTTGAAGTGACCGCAGACGATACCGACGCAGTAGCGCACCCGCTCGCGGAACACAGGGTCCTCCAGCTGAAGCAGGCGGACCGCCTTGATGAAGCAAGGAACACCCACCACCGCGTAGCGGCCGGGATTCTCCCGAACGTGGGACAGCACCCCACTCATCTCGACCGGGTAGTACCGGGTTCCAGCGCCTCCCGCGGCCGACTCGCGGCTGGTGGACACGGAGTACTTGAAGAGCGGACCCGCCGCCCCTCCGCGCGGGGTCACGTGGAGGACACCGTCTATCTCGTCCTCGGCGAGCAGACGGTCCAGGAACCAGCTGGTCATGCCGCCTGAACTGCCATCGCCTCGAAAGCTCCCCGCGTGGACATGGCCTGCGGCCACTGTTTGGTGAACACCCACCTCGGGGTGCTGCTGAGCAGCGGTCGGCTGGATGAAGGCACGTGCGAGGGCGTCCTCGTCGACCTCCGACGAGAACGGACACACCTTCAGGAATGCCCCCTCGGTATCGAGATCGCCGTCTGCAGCCGGGGCTGCCTGGTACCGCCCTTCCGCGTTCATCCGGACCGTGAGGGGCGAGCCGGGAGCACGGCACATGCACCGCAGCCGATGCAGAGACCGGGCTCGACCACCTTCTCAAGCAGTTGCCTGGCTGTACTCATCGCTCAACCCCTTCTGTCGATCTGTCACGTCAGCGCCCGGCGCGCTTCGCACCTTCGGACTGGAATGGACCTGCAGGGCGAATCCGATTGCTATCGCCCAGGAGAGAGTGAGGAACACTTCCCCGAGGCGCAGCGCACACAGCAGCAGCACCAGACCAAGAGCTTGACCGATGATCTGACCGTGAGTGAGCTCGGACTTCCAGGGGCGCACCATGACAGCCACGGTCAACCCGACGATGACAGCGGCCCAGATCCACCCGCCCTCCACCAGCAGCGTCCAATACGAGTTGTGGAAGAACCACACCCTGTACGGCTCATCCGTGAAGGTGATGTACGCCTCCCCCAGTCCGGAACCGAAGAATCCGGCGTCCTGCACCTTGATCTCAGAAGCGGCATCGATGCGCTCTCGGAGCAGGTCCGAACCCTCTCGGTCAGAGAAGGCACCGATCTGCGAGTAGTCCTCCTGCAGCAGTTCTACGAGCCAGTAGATCGCGATCGCAAGGAGGACCCGACCCAGAGCTTTCAGATGAGGGGCGGCAAGCGACCACACGAGCGCTGCGCCCAGTGCAGCGATCGAGGTCCGAGATCCAGTCAGCCACACGGAGTAGGCCAGGAATGAGAAGAGGCCGTACTTGAACCAGGGATTTCTCACGAGGTACAGGACAAGCACGCCTGCGACCGCATAGATGAGGCCCGCAACGTTCTTGTCTCCGATCATGCCCGTCAAGTACTCGCCATACGGGGCCGGCAGCAGCCCGGCCAGGAAGAGCGGCACGTTGACCACCAGGGCAAGGACGAAGCCCCAGAGGCCCGACCTCAGATCAATGCGCCCCGACGCGATGACCATCGCGAACGCGAAGGTGACGGTGAGTCGGATGACCCTGCCCTGCCAGTCCGCGGCGAGTTCTGTCGGCTCCTGGAAGACAGAAAGCGTAGCGACGTAGAACAATCCCAGCGCGAAAACGGGGATGACCCACTGATTGGAACGCAATTCGAAGGTGGGGCGCCTGAACACCGCCAGACCAACGACCGCCGCCATGATGAGATTGCTGATCGGAAAACCGATGGACGGCAACGGGAGCACGGAGTGCGCGATGAGGAGGAAGAACAGCGCGAACTCAAGGATCTTGATCGAGGAGATCTCGTCGACCGCGCTGCGTGCGCTGTCGCGAAGCCGTGCCCCCAAAGCATCCGTGCGATAGTCGGAGGTCGCGCTCACGCCCCCACCTCCTGGTACACCCTCGCGATTCCCTGACACATGTCTCGCACCGATTGTCCGGTACGCCCCGCCTCCGGTCGAGCCTCCAGCTGCATGCCTTGCGACACGATCGCGCTGGCCACGGCGTCGGGATCCGCTGCATCGACAAGGCAACGGGCGGGCACGATCTCTCGGTTGCCCCCCACATCCGTGGCGACCACACCCAGGCCGTAGGCCACCGCGTCCAACAAGGTGTAGGAGAGGTTCTCCCACGCCGAAAGCTGCACCGCCACGTCATGCTCGCGCAGCGCCTGATCGGCATCCACGTGCCCGCAGAACGTCACCGCGTGCTCCACGCACAGCCGCTTCGTGCGCTCCCGCAGCTGCTGTTCCCGCGGCCCGGTACCGGCCACGGTGAGGCTGGCCCCCGGGTGATCCTTCGTGACCAGTGCGAACGCGTCCAGCAGAGCATCGATGCGCTTCTCCGGTGCTAGGCGTGCCAAGGACAGCACCCGCAATCCCGGCGAGCGTTCCGCCCGCTTCCCTGGCCCCTTAGCATCTGGCCCGTCCACCCCATTGCGCACCACCGTCACCGGAGCTCCGCTCCCCCACTGTGCGAGCACCTGCTCTCGCGTGGACTCGCTCACCGCGATCACGTGGTCGGTGCGCCACAGCCGCACCCGGTGCACCCCGGCCTTCACGCGCGCAGCTGCGGCGGAGCCCTGGTACAGGCCCTTCACCCCGGCGATGCCGTGTTCGGTGCTCACCACTCGGATCCGCTGACCGGAAGCACTGCGCACCCCTTGCGCTGCCGCGGCCCCGGCGATGTCCGCGAACGCCAAGTGCGTGTGCAGCACATCCGGCCGCAAACGGCGCAGCGACCCGCGGATCGACCGCACGGCCGTGGCGGCACCGTCAGCCGGGCTCACAGGGCCGGTCACGACGGGCACGCCACGCCCTCGCAACTTGGTGACGAGCGGGCCCTCCGGGCACAGCACCACCAGCCGCCAGCCGGGGATGCCCTCGGTGGCGGCGTCGAGCACGTGGCGCGCCACCCCGGCGAGCTCCGCCACCGGCACCACCCACAGTGCGGTGCGGATCAGAACCACTGCTCGAGCCGGTCCAGTGCGGTGAAGAAGCCTTCGCCGTTGTTGACGTGCCCCATCCATATCTCCGGGATGAACGGCGCGTCAGGGGCGAGGCGGTCCATGCGCTCGGCGAGGTCCTTGAAGTCGACCTCGCCCTCGCCCACCTGAACGCCCTCGCCGTCCACGCCCACCGAGTCCACGATGTGCAGGTGCTCGGTGTGCGGGCCCATCAGGTCGATGTACTCGCTGAAGGGGCGCTGGTAGAAGTTCGCGGCGAGCTTCGAGTGGGACACGTCGAAGGTGAGGCGGCGGCCGTAGGTCTCGCAGAACCACACCGTGTCCTCGGGCTCCATGAACAGGTTGTGGAACTGCTGGCCGCCCATCAGCCACGGGAACGGCGGGACGGTCTGCGGAGTCAGGCGCACCCCGGCCTCGTCGATGCGCTCAAGGCCCCGCTGCACCCGCTCGTACAGCGGGTAGCGCTCCTCTGCGCACAGGTGACGATCGGGCAGGAAGCCGCCCATCGTCACCACGACGATCGGATCCTCCTCGCAGGTGAAGTGCTCACGCATGTCGCGCGTCATGTCGATGACGCGCTGCACCTCGTGGATCGAGCGCTCCCAGATCGCGTCATCCGGGGAGGCGAGGTCGATGAGGAAGTCGCCGGGGTACAGGTCCGGGGCGTGCACGGTGAAGAACTGCGGCAGCTTCTCCCCCGCCTCGAAGAACTGGCCCAGCTCGAGGTCCATGTCCTTCCCGCTCTGGTGGAACTCGAGGAAGTCCGGCTCGGACACCTCCAGCAGTGCGCGGAAGTCGTGGAAGCGCACCGGCAGGCCCCAGGGGCGGTGGAAGCTGTAGTCGCTCCGGGACTGCGGACGGCCCGCGAGGTCGCCGGGGTAGAAGAAGTCCCCGGCGGGCACGTCGCGATGCAGGGTGACGCCGAGAAGTGCCTCCCGGCGATGGGGCTGCAGGCCGCGGCCGGGGCTCTTGACCTCGACGTCCGTCGCGGTGACGACGTCGCCGATATGCAGATCCCGTGCGGCCACGAGCGACTTGGCGAGGTTGACTCGGTTCATCAGCTCTCCGGTGGAGACCTCGCGCGGCCTGTCGGTGCCGAGAGCTTCTTCCACCTCGCGGATCTCGCGAACCATCGTCGTGAGCTCCTCGGGCAGCAGGGAGACCTTGTGGTCCGTGCCTTCGAGGGTCTTGTCCAATGTCACGTGCTTCTCGATGATGTTCGCCCCGCGGGCCACCGCGGCGACCGGCACGTGCCAGCCGCGTTCGTGGCCGGAGTAGCCCACCAGGCAGTCGCCGAGCTCGGCGAGCCGCCCCATGTACCGCAGGTTCAGGTCCTTGTAGGGCGCGGGGTAGGTCGACTGTGTCTGCAGCAGGGCGAAGGGTGCACCCTGGCCGCGCAGCACGTCGACCGCGGCCGTGATCTCCTGTTCGCTGCTCATACCGGTGGAGACGATCATCGCCGCTCCGAAGCCGGCCACGTGGCTGAGGAGGTCGTGGTTGGTGAGATCGGCGGAGGCGATCTTGTAGCCGGGCATCCCGTAGCGGTGCAGCGCACCGGCGGAGGGGATGTCCCAGGGCGTGCAGATCACGTCCATGTCCCGCTCAGCACAGTGGTCGAACACGCGATACATGTCCTCCACTGACAGGGAGTACTTGCTCAGCAGGTTCATCGTGTACTGCGGACCCAGGTCCTCACCGGCGTCCCCGGCGCTGCTGGTGCGGTAGAGCGCCTCCATATCCCGCAGCTGGAACTTCACGGTATCCACACCGGCTGCGGCGCACTCGTCCACGAGCTGCTTTGCGAGCTCGACCTCGCCCTGGTGGTTGTTGCCGATCTCGCCGATGATCAGCGCCGGATGGTCCTCGCCCACGGTGCGGCGGCCGATGGTGAGGGTGCGAGTGTTGGGGGTCGCGATCGCGGTGAGCCGGCCGCGCTCGTCCACCACCGGGATGCGGTCCACGCCGCGCCCGAATAGTGCGGTGATCTCCTCCACGGGGGCGCCGGGGGCGACCGCGACGAAGTCGGGGTTCGCGGCGTCCACGGCGGGGGCGCCGAGGTCCGGGGTGGGCTGGGCCACCAGCCAGCGGCGGAGATCCCCGTCGCTGAGGGTGCCCCGCACGGTGCCGTGCTCGTCGACGAGGAACACCACCCGGGACTGGTTTTCGGTGATGCGGCGCAGGGCGTCGAGGACTGTGGCCTGCACGTCCACCGTGTAGGGCGCGGTCTGGCGGTCGAGGATCACGTGGTTCTCCATCCGAGTCGGGTGAGCATGCTCTCTGCGGCGGCGACGTCGGTGAGGGTGTCGATGTCCACGCCCTCCACCTCGTCCAGGACGAACAGTCCGGTGCGGCCGCCGATGCGGTTCTCATGGGTGCGGTAGATGTGCGGCGCCGTGACGTACAGGCTGCCGTTCTCGAAGTAGTGGAGCTGCTCGGGGGTGAGCTCCTGCCGGCGGGGCCGGGCGGTGACGTCGTAGGCGGGGCGGGCGCTCTGTCCGGCGGATTCCGGCAGTCGCCAGAAGAACGGCGATTCGGGGACGACGCCCACCAGGGAGTCCACCGCGGTGCGGCGGAACTGGGCGATGGCGCGGCGGATGGTGTCCGGCCGGCGCACCGGGGAGGTGGCCTGCAGCAGCACCACCGCGTCCAGCTGCGCACCGTCACCCTCGACGACGTCCATGGCGTGCAGGACGGTCGGCTCGGTGGGGGCGGTGTCGCCGGCGAGCTCGGCCGGGCGGTCGATCACGCTCGCGCCGTGCGCGCGGGCCACGGCTGCGATCTCGGCGTCCTCGGTGGAGACGGCGACGATCACCTCGCCGTCACCACGGGCTTCGAGGGCCTGGGCGATGGTCCAGGCGATCAGCGGTTTCCCGCCGACGGGCAGGAGGTTCTTGCGGGGGATGCCCTTGGAGCCGCCGCGGGCGGGGATCACTGCCAGCACGCTCATGCGGGGCCCTCGAGCACCTGGGCGATGACGCGGGAGGGTTCGTCGGCCGGGACCTGCGGGGGCGGGGTGGGCTCCCCTCCGAAGCGGCGCATCCCGTAGCGGTCCCAGAACTCGTGCATCCAGGCGGGGGCCTGGATGGCGTCCACCCACGCGGGCAGGCCGCGCATCGCCGCCTCGAGCACGCCGGTGGAGAACACGCCCACCACCGGGTTGCGCAGCTCATGCAGCGAGAGGGCCGGATCCTGGAACTCGATGCCGCGCCGTCGCATGAGGGAATGCGCGCTGCGGGAGAGGACGTCCGTCTCGGCCGGGTGAGGGCGGTACAGGGCGTTCTCGCGACGGCAGAAGCGATAGGCGGTGCCGGCGGTGATGCGTCGCGGCAGCTCCGCGCCGTGCATCTGGCCCAGGAACACCATCTGCTCGTCGATCTCGTCGCCGAGTTCGTCGGCGTCATGGCCTGCCTGCCACAGCAGCTGAGAGCCGACGGTCCGAACCTCGAGATCGTCACGACCCGAGCGGTAGAACTGGGCGTCCGCATCGCTCCAGGCGAGCAGGGTGGTGCGGGGCGGCAGCGGCGGGGCGAAGGGGGTGAGCGCCCCGTGCTGCACGACGGCGGCCGGGATGTCGTGCTCGAGCGCCCAGGCGTGGGCCAGGCGGCCCACCTGCAGGTGCCAGCCGATGCTGAGCACGGAGGCGATGCCGCGGGTCTCCAGCAGCTCGCGGGGTGAGGCGACGGTCTGCCGTGTCCATTCCTCGCCGGTGAGTTCGGGCAGGTCCACAGCGGCCGGGGCGAGCACGTCCACGGCGACGCTGAGGTAGGGCAGGGCGGTGAGCAGGCTGATCCGGGAGGTGGGGGACGCGGAGTCCACCGCGATCAGGATCCGGTTGCTGGTCTCGGCACCGTCCCGGGAGTGCAGCACCAGGCTCGGCTGCTGCGGGGCATCGCCGCGGCGGGAGCGGATAGCCCCGGTGACGGTGTGCTTGAGCTGGCGGGCGCGGTGGCGAGACGTCTGCCATTCCTGCCAGCGCTCGAGGCTGCGGGGGTGGATCAGTGCCATAGGGCGTCGACCTCCTCGAGGCGATGGTCGAAGGTGTGCTCGGCCAGGGTGCGTCGGCGACCCGCCTCGCGCATCCGCTCGGCCCAGGCGGTGTCGTGCAGGGCGCGGCGGGCGAGGTCGGTGAGCTCGTCGATGTCGTGCCAGACGGCAACTTCTGTGCCCACTTCGTAGAACTGGTCCACGTCATCGCGGTCCACGAGCTGTACGCCGCCCATGCCGGGGATCTCGAACGTGCGCATGGCGTGGCCGTTCTGGAGGCCGTGGATGGCCACGGCCGCGGCTGCCTCGGCATGGATCTGGTAGGCGCGCTCGAGCGGCACCTCCCGGGAAGAGGTGAACGGGGGGCGCTTCCAGGAGAAGGTGCGGGCCCGATCGATCACGTGGCGGGAGAAGTCGCGGCCCCAGGCGTGGACGGGCAGGCCCCGCTCCCCCAGGGTCTGGAGAGTCTCGAGGCGGTTGTCGTAGCCGGAGCCGATGAACACGATCTCGCCAGAGCGGTGCCCGGTGGGCGCGGCGCGGTGCGGGTCGAAGGCGTTGGGGACGAAGTGCGCGTCCACTCCGCGGCGCTGCAGCTCCTCGGTCTCGGAGCGCGCGTAATCCACCACGGGGCCCACCGAGCGCAGGAAGTCTTCGGTGTAGTCATGGCGGTGCAGGTCGTCGTACAGCCACAGGATGCGCGGGGTCTCGCCCAGGGCGTCCCAGAAGCGGTCGTCGAGGCCGTCACCCTTGATGATGACCACCCTGTCCGGTCGGACGCCGCGCATCATCGCGATCACCCGATCGGTGAGGCGGCGATTCTCCACGCCCTGGCGATCGCGGGCCAGGCGCAGGCGCTCGGGCAGCTGCACGGTCGCCTTGAGGCGCACCTTCTCCGCCATGGTGTCGTAGGCGTCGTACCGCGCGGTGTGGACCTCGTAGCCGCGGCGGGCGAAGGCATCACCGATGCTCTGCCAGTAGCCGTGGAAGGAGGGGGAGATCAGCAGCAGCCGAGGTGCGGTGCTCATCGCGGCAGCTCCTTCCCGGCCTGGTGGATCAGCTGCAACTCCTCGCGGGCCACGGCGAGGGGGCGCACCTCGCGCCCAGCTGCCCTCCTGCCAGCATTCCACACCAGGTTCGCACCCGTGGCCAGGGACATCCCAGCTCGCAGCAGGTGCAGATTGCCGTGCTTGCGGGCGTAGCGCATGCGGGCGCCCACCAGCCAGCGGCGCCGTCGCTGCTCATTGCCCGAGGACGCGCCGCCCACGTGGCAGACCTCGAGGTCCGCGTCGAGCAGGGAGGGGATCCCCGCCCGGCGCAGGCGCAGCTGGAGATCGACTTCCTCCGTGTACATGAAGTAGCCCTCGTCGAAGCCGCCGATGCTGCGTACCTGCGTGAGCGGCAGCAGCAGCACGGCGCCGGAGACCCAGTCCACGGGGATCATCCCGGCGCCGCGCTCGGCATCGAGATCATGGCCCACGGCGCGGTGCAGCACATCGCGGTGACGCTGCGAGGCGAGCGGGACGAGCCACTCGACGATCTGGTGGCCGATGGTCGGGAAGTACCGGGCGGCGTAGCCGGAGTGGCCGTCGGGGCCCACGATCCGGCAGCCGACCACGGCGGGCTGCCACGGCGCGGCATGCGCCAGAACTGCCCGGCAGAATCCCTCTGGGATCTCGAGGTCCGAGTTCAGCACCAGAGCCTGATCGATCACGGGACTCTGCGCGAGGGCGGCGAGACCGGTGTTCACCGCGGCGCCGAAACCTCCGTTGGCCCCCCGGCGCAGCAGCTCGACCCCAGCGGGGAGGTCGCCGGCGTCGACCGGCTGGGGGCTGGCGTCATCGACCACCACCACCCGGGCAGCTCGATCCGCGGTGGTGACCGAGGGGCCGGCCAGTGCGGTCAGCAGGGGCAGCACCGGGGCGATGTCGCCGTGCACGGGGATGACCACCCCGAGCTGCTCGAGGGTCACTCCTGTTCCCGGTCCGCGGGAGCGGCGCGGCGGCGCCGGGAGCGCTGGGGCGGTTCGGTCGGGCTGGACGTCGTGGGAGCGAGCGGCTCGGCAGGCCCGTCGGCCTGCTCGACGTCCACATCCTCGGCGTCCGGTACGAGCGCGCCGTCGTCGTAGCCGGTGGCGGCGCCGTAGCCGTAGGTGCCGTAGGCGGCGTACCCGTATTCGGCGTCGCCGTAGGCCAGGCGGGTGAAACGGCTCGCGGATGCGCGGTTCAGGACCACGCCGTAGACCTTCGCGCCGATCCCGCGGATCGCCTCGACCGAGCGGGTCAGGCCGATCATCCGGCTCTTCCCGGGCACGCCTACGAGGATCGCGCCGTCTGCGTGCCGGGCCAGCAGCTGCGCATCGGTGACCGCGAGCACCGGGGGCGCATCGATGATCACGAAATACTCGCGGGAGAGTTCCGTGATGAGCTCCTTCATGCGCCGGGAGCCCAACAGCTCGGAGGGGTTCGGCGGCACCTGCCCGGCGGGCAGCAGCGTCAGCTTCGCCACCGAGGAGTGCTGTGCGGCGTCCTCGAGGCTCACCGAGGCGGCCAGCAGCTGCGACAGACCGATCGCACCGTCCACGCCGAACTGATCGGCCACCATCGGGCGGCGCAGGTCCGCATCGATCAGGAGGGTGGGCTGACCGGCGCGGGCCATCACCCGGGCCAGGTTCGCGGCCACCACGGACTTGCCCTCGCCGGGGGCGCTCGAGGTGACCACGATCGAGCGCGGAGGCTCGTCCACATCCACGTACCGCAGATTGGTGCGCAGCTTGCGGATCGCCTCCCGGGCGCCGAAGGCCTTCGGCTCCGGCAGCGTGCCGTCCTTCGCCCGGATCATCTCCTTGGCCTCCGGCAACGTGCCCAGGACCGGCAGATCGAGGGCTTCGGTGATGTCATCGGCGGTACGGATCCGCGAGTCGTTGCGATCGCGCAGCCAGGCGACGCCGAGCGCGATCAGCAGCCCGGCCGCCGCGCCGGCGGCGAGATACCGGTTGCGGTCCGGGGAGACCGGCGCACCTGGCACCACGGCGTTCTGGTACGTGGTCAGCTGCACGCTGACCGCAGCGTCCTCGTTGCCGCCGGTCTCGAGCGCATGAGCTTCCGCGGCGGTCGCCTCGACTGCTGCGTTGGCGATCGCTGAGGCCTCCTCCGGAGAGCCTGCCGTCGCGCTCACCGTGATGATCGGGGCGTTGGGGTCCAGCTGGGTCTGCAGGGAGCCGGCGACGGCATCGGGGTTCGAGGAGAGGCCCAGCTCGTCCACGATGCTCTGCCCCACCGCGCGAGTGTTGAACAGCGGCAGGTACGACTGCGCCTTCGAGTACTGGAACTGCATGTTCCCGCTGGCCTGTTGGATCGGGTTGCCGGCCTCGTCCGTCTGCGCGCTCGCGGAGACATAACCGAGAGCACTGGCGGAGTAGACCTCCGGTTTCGTGTACGAGAAGCCGAAGCCGGCGGCGGCACCGATCACGGTGATCACCACGAGCAGGACCAGGTTGCGCAGAAGCAGCCTGAGGAAGTCTTCGATGGTCACCAGCACACACCGTTCACAATGCAGGAGAGGGGTCCTGGCTATCGTAAGTGAGCGCGGCAGAACTCTGTCCGGTTCGACCACGACCAATGGTCACGACTTGGGAACCTGTGCCCCGGATGAGCCGCTACTCACCGGTAACGGGCTCGTCGTCAGCGCTTGAGGTGCTCTCCCAGCGCCGCGAACTGGTCCCTGGGAACGCAACCCGCCTCGCGGATCTTCGAAAGGTCCAGCGTCGACTGCGCCGGGCGCGGCGCGATACCGGTCTTGCCGGTGTAGTACTCGGCCGTGGTCACGGGCCGCACCCGCGCGGGATCGTGGCCGGTGAGCGTGTAAACCTCTGCGGCGATGCGGGCCCAGCTGACGGGCTCGCCCTCGCAGGTGACGTTATAGGTCCCCGCAGCGGGGCGAGCGGTGAGCAGGTGATCGATCGCAGCGGCGAGATCGGTCGTGAAGGTGAGCCGGCCGATCTGGTCATCGACCACGGCCGGGTCGATGCCGCGCTCGGCAAGGCTCGCCATCGTGGCCACGAAGTTGCTGCCCTCACCGATCACCCAGCTGGTGCGCACGATGTAGTGCTCGGGCAGTGAGCCGGCCAGCTGATCGCCGGCAGCTTTGGTCTGCCCGTAGACACCCAGCGGACTCGGCGGCTCATCCTCGTGGTGCCGCTCGGCGGTGCCGTCGAAGACGTAATCGCTCGAGACGTGCACGAGCGTGGCGCGGTGGGTACGGGCAGCCTCGACCAGGCGCGCAACAGCGGTGACGTTCACGGCCCAGGCCTCGCGCCGGCCCTCGACGGTCTCGGCAGCGTCGACCGCAGTGAACGCGGCGGCGTTGATGATCACGCCGTAGGGCGAGAAGTCGAAGGCATCGAGGCTCGAGGGATCGACGAGGTCCAGGCGGGTGCGGTCCACGATGTCGACGTCGGCCCGCCCGGCCCAGAGCGCGGCGAGGGCTCGGCCCAGCTGGCCGTTCCCGCCGGTCACCAGGGTGCGGCGCGGCGGGACGGGCACCACATCGGCCAGGCGCGGGTGGTGCTGGTCCTTGGCGGAGAGCTCCGCTTGCGGCAGCGGGATCGGCCAGGGGATCGCGGCGGTCTCATCGGCCAGGTGCAGGAAGGTGTACTGCGACTGCGCCGCCGCAGTCCAGTGGTCATTGACCAGGTAGGTGTAGGCGGCGGGCGCCTCTAGAGTCTGGAAGGCGTTGCCCACACCGCGGGGCACGAAGATCGCCACGTCGGGGGTGATCTCGTGCCAGTAGGTCGCACCGAAGCTGAGCCCCTCGCGCAGATCCACCCAGGCACCGAACACGCGGCCGGTCGCGACCGAGATGTACTTGTCCCACGGCTCGGCGTGGATCCCTCGGGTCACGCCCACGGCCTGGTTGAAGGAGATGTTGTTCTGCACCGGCCCGAAATCGGGAAGTCCGGCCGCGAGCATCTTCTGCCGCTGCCAGTTCTCCTTGAACCAGCCCCGGGCGTCGCCGTGCACGGGCAGGTCGATCACCAGCAGTCCCGGGATCGGGGTGGAGCGGACGGCGAGCTCGGTCATGAGGTCCTCTCGAGCGCGGTGGTTCGACGGGGCGATCGCGCGGTCACTGTCCGGTGACCTGATACTTCGCCTCGGTGGCGGTCTTCTGCGGGCGCCACCAGTCTTCGTTGTCGCGGTACCAGTCGATGGTTGCGGCCAGGCCCGCCTCGAAGTCCTCGAACTGCGGGGACCAGCCCAGCTCCTCCCGCAGGGCGGTCGCGTCGATCGCGTAGCGCAGGTCGTGGCCGGGGCGGTCGGTGACGTGGTCGTAGTCGTCAGCGTCCCGGCCCATCAAGCGCAGGATCAGTTCGACGACCTGCTTGTTGCTCTTCTCCCCGTCGGCCCCGATGAGATAGGTGCGGCCGATCTCCCCCGCCTCGAGGATCCGCAGCACCGCGCTGGAGTGGTCCTCGGCGTGGATCCAGTCGCGCACGTTCAGTCCCTCCCCATACAGGCGGGGGCGGATCCCGTCGATCAGGTTCGTGATCTGGCGCGGGATGAACTTCTCCACGTGCTGGCGCGGGCCGTAGTTGTTCGAGCAGTTCGAGAGCGTCGCCTGCACCCCGAAAGACCGCACCCACGCCCGCACCAGCAGGTCACTGCCCGCCTTCGTGGCGGAGTAGGGGCTGGAGGGGTTGTACGGGGTGGTCTCGGTGAACCGCTCGGGCGTATCGAGGGCGAGATCGCCGTACACCTCGTCGGTCGAGATGTGATGGAACCGCGCCCCGTGCCGGCGCACCGCCTCCAGCAGCATGAAGGTCCCGATGAGGTTCGTCTGCAGGAACGGCGAGGGGTCCGAGAGGGAGTTGTCGTTGTGGGACTCGGCTGCGTAGTGCACCACGGCGTCGGCCTGCGCGACCAGCGGGTCCACCGTCGCCGCATCCGCCACGTCCCCCACCACCAGGCGCACCCGAGCCTCCGGCAGATCCGCGAGTGACGAGCGATGACCGGCATAGGTGAGCTTGTCGAGCACCGTCACCGTGTCCTCGGTGTGCGCGATGACGTGGCGGACGAACGCGGAGCCGATGAACCCAGCCCCACCGGTGACGAGCAGATGACGCGACATGGACGTACCTCCAGAACAGGACCCGCGGGTCAGAAACGCACGGGGTGGTGGGCGCGCTCGCGGGCAAGCACGTCGAGCAGGTAGCGGCCATATCCGGACTTCACCAGCGGTTCAGCGCGCTCTCGCAGCTGCTCATCATCGAGGTAACCCATGCGCCAGGCCACCTCCTCGGGAGCGCCGATGGTCAGGCCCTGCCGCTGCTGCACAGTGCGGATGAAATCGCCGGCCGCCGCGAGGTCGTCGAAGGTGCCGGTGTCCAGCCAGGCCGTGCCCCGGGTGAGCACCTCGACCTGCAGACTGCCGTCCTCCAGATAGGTGCGGTTCAGGTCGGTGATCTCCAGTTCGCCTCGCGGCGAGGGCTGCAGGGCCTTGGCCCGCTCGACCACCGTCTCGTCGTAGAAGTACAGGCCCGGCACGGCGAGGTTCGATCGTGGCTGCGCGGGCTTCTCCACCAGCGAGAGCGCGCGGCCGTCCTCCCCCATCTCGACCACGCCGTAGGCGGCGGGGTCCGTCACCCAGTAGCCGAACATGGCTGCGCCCTCCAGGTCGCTGAAGCGGCCCAGCTGCGCGCCCATCCCGTGCCCGTAGAACAGGTTGTCGCCCAGCACGAGCGCGGCCTTGCCGCCTTCGAGGAACTCCTCGCCCAGGGTGAAGGCCTGTGCGAGCCCGTCCGGGGAGGGCTGGACCGTGTACTGCAGGTTCACGCCGAAGCGGTCCCCATCGCCCAGCACTCGCTGGAAAGCAGACTGGTCCTCCGGGGTGGTGATGATCAGGATGTCGCGGATCCCGGCGAGCATCAGCGTGCTCAGCGGGTAGTAGATCATCGGCTTGTCATAGACCGGCATCAGCTGCTTCGAGACACCGATGGTCAACGGGTGCAGCCGCGAGCCGGTGCCCCCGGCGAGGATGATTCCGCGCATGTGGCCAGTATGTCAGCGTTCCCCGGTGGAAGGGTCGGCGCCGCAGGCAGTGTCACCGCGGCATATTGCGCAGGTTCGTCGCCGCCATGTCGATCATCCGGCCCACACCGCCGCCGAGGACGATCTTCGTCGACGCCGCCGCGAATCCGCGGATCTGCTGCGCGGTGATCTTCGGGGGCATCGAGAGGGCGTCCGGGTCGGTCACCACATCGATCAGCACCGGGCCGGGCGTCGCGAGCGCCTCGGCGAGCTGCTTCTTCAGCGTCTTCGGGTCGGTGATGCGTACCGCGCCGATGCCCACTCCTTTGGCGATCGTCGCGTAGTCGACGTCCTCGTGGTCGGTGCCGTAGTCCGGCAGGCCCTCCACCAGCATCTCGAGCTTGACCATGCCGAGGCTGGAGTTGTTGAAGACGACGATCTTGGTGTTCAGCTGATGGAGCTTCACGGTGAGCAGCTCACCCATCAGCATGCCCAGACCGCCATCCCCGCTCATGGAGATCACCTGGCGCTGCGGGAATGCCATCGAGGCGCCGATCGCTTGCGGGAGCGCGTTGGCCATCGAGCCGTGGTGCCAGGAGCCGAACAGGCGACGCTTCCCGTTGGGGGTGATGTAGCGGGCGCCCCAGACGTTGCACATGCCGGTGTCCACGGTGAACACTGCGTCCTCCTCGGCGAGCGTGTCGAGGGTCGCCGCGAGGAACTCCGGGTGGATGGGCGTCATCTTCTCGACGTTCTTCGTGTACGCGGCGACCACCCCGGTGAGCGCCTTGTGGTGGGCCTTGAGCATGCGGCGCAGGAAGCGGGAGCTCTTGGTCCCGGTCAGCAGCGGCAGCACGGCCTGCAGGGTGAGGGCCACGTCGCCGTGGACGGCGAGGTCCAGCGGCACGCGCCTGCCCAGCCGCGACGCCTCCGCATCGATCTGGACGATCGTGGGCGGCTGCTTCCCGTCGGCTCCGGGGAGGAACTCCGGGTAGGGGAAGTCGGTGCCCAGCAGGATCACCAGATCCGCCTCATGCATGGCGTCGTAGCAGGCGCCGTAGCCGAGCAGCCCGCTCATGCCCACGTCATACGGGTTGTCGTACTGCATGAACTCCTTCCCGCCGAAGGCGTGGCCGATCGGGGCCTTGACCTGCTCGGCGAGCGCGAGCACCTCCTCACGGGCGTCGCGCACCCCGGCCCCGGTGAAGAGGGTGACGGTGCTGGCGGCGTCGATCAGCTCGGCGAGGCGGCCGACGGGGGCTGCGGCGGGCTGGACCCGGCCGAGGTCCGTGGCGAGGTCCTTGGTGAGCGGGCCGTCCACCTCCTGGTCGGCGACATCGCCGGGGACCACCAGCACGGAGACGCCGCTCTTGGCGATCGCGGTCTGCACGGCGATGTGGAGCAGCCTCGCGCCGTGCTCGCCGGAGTTGACCATCTCGCAGTAGTGGGAGCACTCCTGGAACAGGATCTCGGGATGCGTCTCCTGGAAGAAGCCGGTGCCGATCTTGCCCGAGGGGATGTGGGAGGCGATCGCGAGCACGGGAGCGCCGTCGCGGTGGGCGTCGTAGAGGCCCTGGATCATGTGGGTGTTGCCCGGGCCGCAGGACCCGGCGCATACGGCGAGCTTCCCGGTCAGGCGGGCCTCGGCGCCGGCGGCGAAGGCTCCGGCCTCCTCATTGCGCACGTGCACCCACTCGATGCCGTCGGTGGTGCGCACGGCGTCCACCACAGGGTTCAGGGAGTCCCCGACCACCCCGTAGATGCGTTCGACGCCGAGGCCACGGAGCTGGGTGACGAGGAGCTGGGCGAAAGTGCTGCGGGCCATGGTGGTGCCTCCAAGGGTGATGAGTCCGGATGGGCACCGTCCGGGGCGCAGTGCCCGACCCCACCACCCTACCCTCGCACCGGCAGGAGCTCGGGTGCAGGCCTGGACGCGCTCGGCTCAGCGCTCGGCGTCGCCGCTGAACTGCTCGTAGGCCCTGAGGATCTCTGTGAGGGAGGGGTGCAGCAGCGCCGGGTCCAGGCTGAGATTCTCACCGGGCAGGCTCACCCGCAGCCGGTCGTTCCCCTCCCCGGTCTGTCGCCTCAGCTCCGTCTCCGCGTAGGGGATCTCGAGAGGCGGGCCGTCCCCGGTGGTGCGGCGCACGCCGTGCGGCGTCAGCACCAGCAGGGAGGTGTCCGGCGCAATGGGGATGTCTGCGGACTTCTTGGCCAGGCCACTCAGAATCCGAGGCATCACGACAGCGCTCGCAAGGCCGTAGGCGCCGCCGATGATCGCCAGCAGCAGGCTGCGGGGCTCCATGACGAACAGGGCGACGGCGACGATGACCGCACCGACGAGAAGGCTGGTGCCGATGAGCAGCGGCTGCATGCGCCGCATCTTCTCGGCGCGTGCCGCCGCGCTCTCTCGGTTGAAGTACACCGTCAGGTCATCGCCGGTGCCGTAGTTCGAGTGCATGGTCCGGAAGTATGCCAGCCGCACCATATGGTCGGAGGCCTCAGTCGCCGACCGGCGCGAAGAGCTCAGTCGCCGACCGGCTCCTCGAGCGAACTCTCGGCGGCCGGTTCCTCGGCGGGGCTGAACCGCACCGTCTGCACCCGGCGCTCGTCGACCTCGACCACCTCGAGCAGCCCTCCCTCGACCTCCACGCTGTCGCCCGCCACGGGGATCCGGCCCAGCTGGGCCATCACGAAGCCGCCGACCGTCTCGTAGCCGCCGGTGTCGGGCAGGGCGATGTCGGTGGCGGATTCGAACTCCTGCAGGATCAGCCCACCCTCGAAGGTGCCGTCGGCCGCGAGGATCCGGTCCAGACCGCCGGGGACGGGCCAGCTCTCACGGTCGAACTCGTCGTAGATCTCGCCCACCAGCTCCTCGAGCAGGTCCTCGAGGGTCACGATGCCGTCGGTGCCGCCGTACTCGTCCACCACCACCGCGATCTGGTCGGCGTGGGCGCGCATCCGGTTCAGCGCCTCGAGCACCTGGACGGTGCCGGGGATGTGCTCGATGGGACGCACCAGCTCCGACAGCAGCGTCTCGCCCGGCTCCTCGACCAGCAGCATGTCGCGCACATGGACGAAGCCGAGCACGTCATCGACGTCCTCCCCGGTGACGGGGTAGCGGGAGAAGCCGGTCTCCCGGATCTCCTCACGGACCTGCACGACCGACCGCTCACCGTCGAGGAAGCGCACCTGGTGGCGGGGCTGCATGACCTCGACCACCGTGCGCTCGGACGCGTCGAAAACATCGGCCAGGACCCGCGACTCCGCCTGGTCCAGCGCCTCCGAGCTGCGCACCATCGACTTGATCTCCTCCGCGGAGACCGACTCCCGATTGGCGTGAGGATCCCCGCCCAGCAGGCGCACCACGATGTTGGTGGAGGTGGACAGCAGCCAGATCACCGGGCGCATGAGCTTCCCGAAGACACTCAGCGGGGGGCCGACGATCTTGGTCATCGCCATCGCGTTCTGCATCGCCAGCCGCTTGGGCACCAGCTCGCCGAACACGAGCGAGAGGTAGGCGATGACCAGGGTCATCCCGATCAGCGCGACCGTGCCGGCGCTCGACTCGGCGAGCCCCAGCTCGGTGAGCATCGGGACCAGCGAGGGGGCAATGGTGGAGGCGCCATAGGCGGAGGAGAAGAACCCGGCGACGGTCACGCCGATCTGCACGGCGGAGAGGAAGAGGTTGGGGTCCCGCACCATCTCTGCGGTGCGCTCACCGCCGGGGCCGCTCTCCTCGAGCTGCTTGATCTGCGATTCGCGGAGGTTGACGATCGCCATCTCGGTGCCGGCGAACAGGCCGCCGACGAGCACGAAGGCGAAGACCAGGCCGAGGTTCAGGAGCGCTGTCCAATCCATGGGGCAACGCTACCTGGGGGCGGAACCGGGAACTGGGCTGATCCTGCGCGTCTCACCGAATGCGCACACCGTTGCTGCAGTTCACAGCAGCGGCAGCAGCTCCTGCCAGACGGCGCGGAGGATCTCGGCGGCGCTTCGGCCCTCGAGCCGCGAGGTGACGGTCAGGACGGCGTCCTGTTCAGGAAGCACGATGAGCAGCTGGCCCATCGCGCCGTCGGCCCGCCAGGCACCGTCGGGCGTGCACCGCCAGATGCCGTAGCCGTAGTGAACGCTCTCGGGCTCGGCGTCCCCGGTGTCCACCCAGTTCTGCTCGGCGTGCATCGCGTCGATCCAGGCGGCTGGGACCAGCTGCGCCCCGTCGTGCTCCCCGCGCTGGAGCAGGAGCCTCCCGATCCGCGCCAGCTGCCCGCTCTTGAGGTGCAGCCCGCTCGCACCCCAGCTGTAGCCGTCGCGGGTGGTGTGCCACTGGGGGTTGAGGATCTCGAGCGGTTCGAACAGCCGCGGCATCAGCCAGTCGCGCAGGCTCTGCCCGGTGCGCTCGCTGAGCACCCGCGAGAGCAGCAGGATCGAGCCGTTGGAGTACTCCCACCGCTGGCCTGGCTCGGCGACCAGGTCGGTGCTGAGGAACAGGGAGGAGAGGTCGGCGTGATCGCGCTGCTCGTCGAGGAAGCCGAGCACCGGGGAGCCGGAGGTCATGGTCAGCAGGTGGCGCAGCCGCACCTGCTCGATGCCGCTGCCGTACCCGCCGCTCGGCGCGGGGAGATGGTCGACCAGCAGGTCCTCGGGGTCCAGCAGCCCTTCCGCGGCGGCGATGCCCACGGCGAGCGCGGTCACCGTCTTGGACACCGAGTAGATGTTCTCGGCAGTGTCCCCGGCGAAGCGGTGGCTGATCTCCGCGTGGCCGACGCGGTGCAGGTGCAGCGCGCGCACGCCGAGATCCTGTTCGAGGATCCGCTGTCGCAGCGGGAGCAGCAGCAGCTGATCGGGGACGGCAGGACTGGCAGTGGCAATCGGAGTGGCAGGGGCAGGCGGAGTGGAGGTGACGGCAGGGCTGGCGGCAGCGGCGGCGTTCATGGGTCGACAGTACCGCCCGCCCCGTACTCCGGGATCCCGGATCTTCCCCGGATCTCCACCAAAGTCGGTGGTCAGGGTGTTCTGCAGCAGGTAGAATGAGCGCACTGCAGGTGCCGAGCACCTCCTCGCGCTGCTCGCAGCACCGCAGTCCCTTCCCCCGTCGGCACCGCCGTCGACCTGAACGAAAGGCGCCCATGGACGCCCTGCGCCGCTATGTCTTCCCCGTGATCTGGATGCTGATCCTCGGTCTGATCGCCCTGGCTCTGGTGAAGATGGCCTTCTTCCCCTCCGGTGCCGATGCCGCGGGCGAGGATCCGCTCGTCCCTGGTGCCGATTTCGATCAGTACGCCGTGGTCAGCGTGGAGACCGCAGACCTCTCCTCCGAGCTCGTGCTCCCGGCGATGGTCCAGCCCGATGCGGGCAGCGCCCTGAAGGCCACCACCGATGGTGAGATCAACAAGATCTGGCTGAAGAACGGCGACGCCGTCGAGAAGGGGCAGCGCATCCTGCAGGTGCGATACGAGGTCGAGCCGGAGATCGTCGACCTCCCCGCGCTGCCGGTCGGGGAAGACGGTGAGGAGGACGGGGAGCTCGCCGCCCCGCAGCCCGCGCCGCAGCCCGCCGCGGCCGAGCACCGCTACGTGAACCTGGTGGCGACCACCTCCGGTGTGCTCAGCGGGATGGAGGTCGCCGAGTGGGATGCCCTGGCCAAGGGCGACACCGTCGCGACCATCTCGCCCGGTACCTACTCGATCGTCGCCGACCTCACCCCCGAGCAGCAGCTGTCCCTGCTGGACGTGGAGCTGAATGCGACTGCCGAGCTGCCCAACACTCCGGATCCGGTGGCCTGCACCGCGCCCGCCATCACCGAGGACTCCGAGATCGAGGAGCCCGACGCTCCGCCCGCGCCCGAGGTCGATCCCTTCACCGGCGAGGTGATCTCCGGGGGCGATGCTGGGGTCTCCGCCGCACAGCTGGTATGCCCGGTCCCTGCTGAGGCTCGGGTGGTCCCGGGTCTGAGCGTCGAGGTGACCGTGGACCTCGGCACCCGCACCGGCGTGCTCACCGTCCCCACCACCGCCGTGGAGGGCGAGGGCACCGCCGGCACCGTCTACGCACTGGACGAGGCCACCGGTGAGCCCACCCCGATCGACGTGGTCCTGGGGATGCGCGGCGATGGCTCCGTCGAGGTCACCGAGGGCCTCGAACAGGGCCAGGAGATCCTCGAGTTCGCGCCCGGCATCGACGGCGCCGACGACTCGATGAACGTGGAGATGTGGTGAGCGCGCCTCTGCTCGAGCTGCGCGATCTGCGCCGCTCCGTGCGCCTGCCCAGCCGGGAGGAGCTGCACATCCTGCGCGGCATCGACCTCACGGTCGAGGCCGGGGACCATGTGGCGATCGTCGGCCGCTCCGGTTCCGGCAAGACCACTCTGCTGAACCTGCTGGGCCTGATCGACCACCAGAGCGGCGGCGAGCTGCTGTTCGACGGGGTGGACGTCTCCCGGCTCGGGGAACGCAGGCGCGCCCGCATGCGCGGCGCCTCGATCGGCTTCGTCTTCCAGCAGTTCAACCTGTTGGACAAGCGCACCGCGCTCGAGAACGTGATGATGCCGCTGATGTACGGCACCGCTGGCCAGTTCTGGCGGCGGGAGAAGCTCGCCCTGGAGATGCTCGACCGGGTGGGCCTGGCCGACCGTGCGCAGCAGCAACCCTCCCGTCTCTCCGGCGGCGAGCAGCAGCGAGTGGCCGTGGCCCGTGCCCTGGTGCGGGGGCCCCGGCTGATCCTGGCCGATGAGCCCACCGGAGCTCTCGACGTCACCACCGGCGAGGCGGTGATGGCGCTGCTGGACGAGATCGCGCGCGACTCCGACGCCGCACTGGTCACCATCACCCACGACTTGCAGGTCGCCGCGATGTCCCGGCGCTCGTTCCTGCTGAACGAGGGCACTCTGCACGACGTCGGCGGGGCCGACGCTCGCGGGGCGCTGTCGGCGACCGTGGGAATCCGCGCCGGACGGGAGGCGGTGGCATGACCGGCCTGATCGCCTCGATCGTCGAGGCCTACGGCGAGCTGCGCGTGAACAAGGGCCGCATCCTGCTGTCCCTGATCGGGGTGGCGTTCTCCGTGTTCGCCCTGACCGCGGTGATGGGCGGCGGCGGCATGCTCACCAGCGCCCTCACCCAGTCCACCGAGACGTGGGCGGGACGCGATACGACCCTGACGATCTACCCGGCAGGCTCCGCGGCCGAGGTCACCCCCGAGGAGCAGGATGCGGTGGTGCTCGAGCAGATCGAACGGCTCGGCATCGACCAGCGCACCCGCCGCATCAACGACTCGCTGCGCGTGCAGACCCCGCATGGCGTGAAGTCGGCGCAGCTGACCGGGGTGGACCCCGCCTACGGGAACATCTACCGCACCACGGTCGCCGACGGCCGCTGGCTCGCGGACTCCGACGCCCGCCGCCTGGCCCCTGCACTGGTGGTCAACGCGCCGATGTACGAGCAACTGGGACGCCCGGACCTGGGGACCGAGCCGGTCACGATCTACGGACCCACGGGAGCGACCGACTCCGACCAGGCGATCGTGGTCGGCGTGCTCCCCGCGGCCGAGGAGACGGACTGGGGACTGCAGGCGTACGTCGCCGCCGGCAGCATGAGCGCGCTGCCCGGCCGGACCGAAGCCCCGGTGGTCTCCGACTACATCCTGTGGGTGCCGCCGGAGCAGGCCGACGAGATCCGCGAGCGCCTGGGCGCCTCGCTGCGGAACACCGCGGTGGGATCCTTCGAGGTCCATCCGAGCTCGATGTCCGCCGAGGATCTGGGCTTCCAGTTTCTCGCCTATGCGGTCATCGGCGTGGCGCTGGTGATCCTGGTGCTCGGCGCCCTGGGCCTGGTGAACATCTCCCTGGTCACGGTGCGCTTCCGGGTGCGGGAGATCGGGATCCGACGCTCCTACGGCGCCACCGGCGGCCGGATCTTCGTGGGCGTGCTGATGGAGTCGGTGGTCGCCACGGTGCTCGCCGGCGCGGTGGGGGTGACCGGCGCGATCGCCCTGGTGAAGGCCCCGTTCGTCTCCACCTTCTTCAGTGGTATCGGGCTGGTGGAGCTGCCTCCCTTCCCCGTGGAGGCGGTGGTGGTGGGCCTCGGTGCGGCGACCCTGGTGGGTGTCCTCGCCGGCGCCCTCCCCGCGCTGATCGCCACCCGGATCAAGGTCATCGACGCGATCCGCAGCTGAGGAAGGGCAGGCCCGTCAGTCCCCGTCAGTCTTGGGGCAGCGCCGCAGGTGTGACAGGTCAGATCAGCACGGGCCCCGGAGCCGGTGCATCCGCAGCCCGGCCGACGGGCTCGAGCAGGCGCAGCCCCTCGCGTCGGCTGATCATCACGACGATCAATGCTGTGAGCAGCAGGGCCGCGACCGCGGAGGCCGCTCCCCCGGCGAGGGCCGCGTCATCGAGGCCGGCGAATGATCCTGCACTGGCCAGCTCGTCATAACCGGCAGCCGCCCCGTGATCGGCGAGCGCCGCGGCCGAGGTGCCGGGGGCGGCCACCGCGGCGCTGAGCGCCGAGGCACCGGCACCCGCACCGGTGCCGGCGGCGAGCGCGGAGACGATCAGCGAGCCCACGGTGAGCGTGAGGGTGAGGATGATCGACAGCTCGAGGCCGCCGCTCTTCCAGGCGAGCACCGCGGCGGCGAGCGCCAGGGCGAGGGCCGGGATCACCACGGCGGGTGTGAGCTGACGGCCGATCAGAGAGATCCCGGCGACGACCACGAAGGGCACCACGGGGCTGCGCAGCCAGGTGCCGACGGCCTGGAGGATCATGCCGCGCAGCGCCAGTTCGAGGCCCACGGCCTGGAGCGGGGCCAGGACCAGCACGATCACCACCACCAGCAGCAGCTGGAGCACCGAGACTCCGCCGCCCGGAGCACCCGCCGACTCTCCGGAGCTGGCGAGATGACCGGCCACCGCGGCGATCGCGACCGTCGCCAGCGCCCCGGCCGCCACCCATGCGCCGAGCGGGCTCAGCAGGTCACGACGGAACCGGGCAGCGACGGACCAGGCCGGGCCCAGAGGCCGCCAGCCGCCGACGCGCACTCCCACGATCCCGGCGGGGAGCCACAGGGCGCCCATCAGCAGCGCGAGCACCGCATCCAGCGGACTGGTCGGATCACCGCTGGTCACACCGATGGCGACGTTCACGCCGGGCGCGACGGCGAGCACCAGGATCATGAGCACGAGCACCACGGAGGCCAGCACCACATAGGCGATGAAGGCCGCGACCACGGTCAACAGTGGCCGTGCCCGCGCAGACCATTCCGGTCGCAGCGTCGCGAGCCGGTGATAAGGGATGGGACGCTCGGTCCCGAGGTGATTCATGCGGCGTTCTCTGCACTCTCGTGAGGGCGCGCGGGATCGGCGCCGGCGGGGTGGGCGGTGCTGGCAGTGCCGGCAGTGCCGGCGGGGTGGGCGGTGTTGGCGGTGCTGGCGATGTTGGCGGTGCTGGCAGTGTTCTCAGTGAGGTGCCGGCGGCGGGCATCGTGGGCGCGGGCCTGCGCGGCATGGGCCTGGGAGGCTGCGGCCGACAGGCCGAGATCCTCGATGCTGAGCGCGTGGGCGAGCGGACCGAAGGGACGGTCGCTGCGGACCCGCCCGTCGGCCGTGAGGTGCACCAGCTCGCCGGAGTCGAGGAGTCGCCAGGCGGGATCGTCGTCCAGGGGTTCGCTCGCGATGACGACGGAGCGTGCCCCGCGTGGGTCCTCACTGCGGGCGCGCACGGTGAGCGAGTCCGAGGACTGCTCGAGGGCGTCATCCCGCGTGTCCACGACAGCAGGGCGATCGAGGATCCACAGCTCGTTGGTCGCGGGCAGACGCACGGCGATGAGCTCCTCCCCCTTCATCACCAGGACGTTCACGGAGTAGACGGGGACATGACCGGCGATCCAGCACAGCGCGGCGGTCACCCCGGTGCGCAGGTCACCGCCGTGGGCGGCCACCTCACCGGTGATCAGTGCGGCCATCCACTCGCTGTCGGTCGAGCCCTGGACGTGGTGAGCGGCGCCGAGCGCGGCGACCCGCTGCCGCATCTCCTCGGTGATCTCCAGGACCCCGTTGTGGGCGGAGATGATGCCGTCCTGCAGGAACGGGTGCGTGTTCTCGTCGCAATGCCCGGTGCCGGAGGAGAGACGCAGATGGGCGAGCATCGCGCGGGAGCGGAGCGTGGTCGCGAAGCCCGTGAACGCTTCCGATGCGTACGCCGCGACGGGGCGCTTGCGGATCCGGGGCTGTCCCTCCTCATCGATCCATCCCAGGCCGGTGCCGTCGGCGTTGAAGCGCGACTGGTTCAGCAGGGAGTAGGGCGCATCGAGCAGCCACAGATCGGCGGTGACGGGGTGGTCGGAATGAAGAGCGAAGAGTCGGCACATGACCCGTCCACTCTAGAACTCCCTGGCTGAGGGTGCAGTGAGCGTCACCACGAGCACCGTGTTCCGCGCACCTCGTCCGTCCCGCAGCGGTGCCGGGGAGCCGCCCGCTCCTCAGCCCGGCAGAAGCATTACCTCCGACGCTGTTCCGTCCGTCGGCCGCCGGTGGCACGATGACCCGCACGAGGGATCGCAGCGCGACCCCGCACCTGAGGAGGAACCGTGCCCAGTTCCACGCCGTACATCTCGTTTCCCGGCAATGCCGCCGAGGCCATGTCGTACTACCAGGAGGTCTTCGGGGGAACCCTCGACGTCATGACGTACGGCGACAACCCCATGGAGGGCATGCCGTTCACCCCTCCGGCGGAGTCCATCGCCCATGCTCAGCTGCAGGGAGGTCTGGTCACGCTCGCCGGTGGCGACGACATCGGCGAGAGCCCTCAGCCGCTGGACGGCTCCGCCTACTCCCTGATGGTCATGCCGAGCTCCGTGGCAGATGCCCGAGCCCTGATCGAGAAGCTCACCTCCACCGGCGCCAGCATCGAGCTCCCGTTCGAGCAGGCTCCCTGGGGCGACCACTACGGGCAGGTCAAGGACCGCTTCGGCGTTCTCTGGCAGATCGACGTCCCTGCCTCGCAGAGCTGAAGCGCCCGCACTGCCGGCCACCCGGGGCTGCGCGAGCTCATGCAGGGTGGGCCCATGCAGGGTGAGCTCAGGCAGGCCCGGCGGGCGAGCGCGAGTCCGGTCACGTCCGGGAAGGTCGCGCCCGCCCGGCGCGTTGCTGGGGGCATGAACTCCTCCCTCCCCCGCACCCTTGGCATCCTCGGCGCTGGCAAGGTCGGCACCGTGCTGGCCCGCCTGGCCCTCGCCGCCGGACACGAGGTGCTGATCTCGGGCTCCGGTGATCCCGCCGAGATCGAGCTGATCACCGAGGTCCTCGCCCCCGGGGCCCAGGCCGTGACCACCCGGGAAGCCGCCGAGCGCGCGGATCTGGTGATCCTCGCGCTGCCACTGGGGAAGCACGCCTCGATCCCCGCCGACGCCCTCCAGGGCAAGCTCGTGGTGGACGCCATGAACTACTGGTGGGAGACCGACGGGATCCTCGAGGAGTTCTCGCATCCCGGCGCCTCGACGAGCGAGTTCGTGCAGGGTCTGCTGCCCGGCGCGACCGTGGTGAAGGCTTTCAACCACATGGGCTATCACGATCTCGAGGACCTCGCCGGCCGTGCCGCACCCCGGGCCGCGATCGCGATCGCGGGCCCCTCCCCGCAGGCCGAGACCGTGGGCGCGCTGGTGGAGGAGCTGGGCTTCGATCCACTGCTGATCGGCCCCCTCGCCGAAGGGGTGCGCCTGCAGCCGTTCAGCGAGGCCTTCGGCAGCAGCGGCGACGCCGCGACGTTGCAGGAGATCGTGGACCGCTTCCCTCAGACCGAGCACGGGCGCGAGGTCATGGCGGCCCTGGGAGAGCGGGTCTGAGCTGAGACGCTCCGAGTCACGACGTTCTACGCCGCGAGGGTCTGCACGCTGCCTCGCTGCGGCTCCCACAGGCCCAGGCCGGCGCGCCGCGAGTACCACCACCAGATCCCGGCCGAGAGCAGCAGCATCGGCACCATCGCCAGCACGAACCCGAGCAGCTGGACCTCTCCCTGCTCGGTGAATCCGGGGATCAGCGGCGCGATCGCGAACAGGGTCCAGTTGTTGGCGGCGTGCAGCAGGATCGGGATCTCCAGCCCTCCGGTCTTCCAGGCCAGCAGCCCCATCACGATCGCGAAGACGGCGATGTCGATCTGGCCCAGCCAGTTGTAGCCGTGGCCCAGCATGAACAGCGGCACCGGGACCAGGATCCCGATCAGCGGCCATCGCAGCCAGGTGCCGAGGAGCTGCATCGGCAGGGCCCGGAACGCGAGCTCCTCCCCCGCGCTCTGCAGCGGGGAGAGCAGGAGCGCCAGCAGCCAGGCGATGATCACGCCCGCCTCGAGCGGCGGCATCACGATCGCCTCGCGCTCCAGGATCAGGTTCAGCACCAGGTTCAGCAGCACGTACACCGGCACCACCACGAGCGCGGCGCGGCCCAGCAGGCCCCAGCGGAACCGTCCTGTCACCGAGAGCGCGATCCCGGCGCGACCGTACCCGGCGAGGGTTCCCACCAGCACCGCCGGGACCAGCAGTGCGAGCATGCCCAGGCCCATCAGCTGCTCGACGGGGTTCAGGGGATCCATCAGGGTGGCGCTGGGCGCCAGGTTCGGCCAGATCACGCTCGCGATCACCAGCGGCACCAGCAGCTGGAGGTTCATCACGACATAGGCCGCGAAGGCCACCACGATCGTCACGAGGGGACGCCACCAGTAGCGGCGGTGCGGGATCGCACGAGCGGCGCGATGGTAGGGCTGCGAGATCGCACCGGAGCCGCGCTGGGAGATCTGAAGGCTCGCAGGGGCAGTGCCGTGGGAGACGCGAGTGTCCATCGCCGGCAACGGCCCCGCGGTGCTGCGGAGCTCGCTGGCAGCAGCAGGAGGGGAGGACGGCGGGGACGGGGGAAGCAGAGCGTGCTCGTTCATGCCTCGATCCTGTCTGTCCCGTCGGCCGCTCCGCATCCGCCCCGCGTCGGGGCCGCCCTGACCGATCGACCGACCCTGCCGGCCACACCATCAGCCGCGCGGACGATCCGTCAGCCGCCTCCCGCTCTCTACGCTGGCTCCATGACCCTCCCCGTCCTGCACCCCTCGGCCGCACCCTCGGTGCGCAGCCCGCACCAGTGGGCGATCGCGGTGGTGCAGAGCCTCGTCGGCACGGCGCTGGGACTGCTGCTGTTCCTGATCAGCTTCGGGTCACTGCTGATGGAGTTCTCCGACCAGCCTCCCGGCGGCCTGGTGGCGCTGTACGCCGTCGATGCGCTGGTGGGGATCGTGGCGACCCTGGCGATCGGGCCGCTGCGTTTCCTGCGGCCGGGGCGGCTGCACAGCGCGGCCCATCTGCTGCTGGCCGCTTCTGTCGGGCTCAGCGTGTGGTCGATGCCCGCGGCGGCGCTGGCCCTGTACCGGATCGGGCTGCGACGCCGCACCGTGCTCGATGTCGGGACGATCCTGCTGGTCGCGGGCACTTCCCTGACGGCGCTGAGCCTCGATGCCCGGCTCCGCGAAGACCAGCCGGACGCCGTGGTGCTCTCCGCGGTGGGGGTGATGGTGGTGCTCGCGCTGATCCCGCTGCTGATCGGCCACGTGGTGGGCACCCGCCACGAGCTCCTGGCCTCGCTGCGGGAGCGGACCGCCTCGGCGGAGCGGGAGCGGGAGACCGCTCAGCGGGAGCGCGCCGCCGCCGAGCGCGAGGCCACCGCCCTGGTGCGGGAGCGAGAGGCTGACACCGCCCGGGTGCGCGCGGAGGAACGGGCGGCGCTGGCCCGCGACATGCACGACAGCATCTCCCACCACCTCGCCACGATCGCCATGCACGCGGGCGCCATGACCTACCGCGAGGACCTCTCGCCCGAGGCGCTGCGCCGTTCCGCAGGCACGGTGAGGGACGCCGCGCAGCAGGCGAACCGGGAGCTGCGCACAGTGCTGACCGGACTGCGCAGCACCGAGGGTGATCAGCCGCTGGCCACCGCCCCGACCCTGGAGGGCATCGTGGACCGCTGCCGGGAGGAGGGGCAGGAGGTCGAGCTGAACTGGGAGGGCCTGACCGCGGAGGATCTCCTGGCCCGCGACCGCAGCACGGTGGTGGCGCTGGCCCGGATCCTCGGCGAGGTCACCGTGAACGCCGCCAAGCATGCCCCGGGCGCTCCTCTGCAGGTGACCCTCCTGCGCGAGGACCAGCGAGTGGTGCTGCAGGCACGGAACCCGCTGCCCTCCGCGCCGATCACCGCGGCAGCCTCGACCGGTCACGGACTGCTCGGGGTGCAGGAGAGAGCACGCCTGCTGGGCGGAGACGCACGCTACGGAGCACACGACGAACTCTTCGAGGTGGAAGCATGGATGCCATGGTGAACAGTGCAGAGAGTCAGGACGGCATGGCTGCCCGTGGCCCGGAGAACGGGGTCCGGGTGCTGCTGGTCGATGATGAGGCGCTGATGCGCGCCGGCCTGCGACTGATGATCGATGGTGCCCACGGCATCGACGTGATCGGAGAGGCGACCGACGGCGGCTCAGCCCTCGAGCAGATCCGCTCCCTGGCCCCCGACGTGGTGCTGATGGACATCCGCATGCCCCGCATGACCGGCCTCGAGGCCCTGCAGATTCTCCGCACCGAAGGCAGCGCCGCCCGAGTGGTGATGCTGACCGCCTTCGACACCGACACCTTCCTGCTGGAAGCGCTGCGCGGCGGGGCGGTGTCGTTCCTGCTCAAGGACTCCCCACCCGAAGAGGTGGTGCAGGCGGTGCTCGACGCCGCCGATGACCGTCCGCGCTTCTCCCCCGAGGTGCTCACGCGCCTGGTGCGGCTCGCCGCCTCCGGCACTGGCGGTTCCGCCGCCGCGGAGGTCGAAACGGCCGACGGCACCGAGACCGCTCCCGCTACCGCTCCTGCGGGCATCACCGAGCGTGAGTGGGAGGTGGCGCGCCTGGTCGCCCGTGGGCTCGCCAATCAGGAGGTCGGAGAGAGCCTGTTCATGTCGGTCGCCACGGTGAAGACCCACCTCGGCAGGCTCTATCACAAGCTGCAGGTCACCAACCGGGTACAGCTCGCGATCCGGGTGCTCGAACTGGGTGGCTGACGGGGCCGGCTGGGGTCGGAGATCAGAGGTCAGAGACGACCGTGGCTGCGGCATCAGCGCGTCGTCGACGCAGCATCGACGCAGCACGGACGCAGCGGCAGCCCCGCGTCAGCGCAGGTCGTCGCGGCCGCGGTCGCTCAGCTGGGCGACCAGTCCAGCGAGCCGCTGGGCGTCGTCGTCGGCGATCACGAGCAGGGCATCCTCGGTGTCGACGATGCTGATCCCCTGCACCCCGACCAGCGCGATGAGGCGATCCGTGGATCCGTAGACCGTCGCGGTGGAGGACAGCGCGGCGACGGCCTGGCTCCCCAGCACCCGGACGTCGGAGTCTGCAGCGCCGACCGCACGAGCGCCCAGCACGGGGACCCGGCCGTCGGCCGAGGTGGAACCGCTCGCGCCGCCAGTGGCAGCACCTGAGCCGGGGCCGTTCTCCCGCAGCTGCCGGGCGAGCGCCGCGAAGTCACCCACGTCATCCCAGCCGAAGGTCGCGGGCACCACGGCCACCTTGCCGGCGGCGGCGAGCGGCTCGGCGAGGGCATGATCGATCGCGATGCTGGTCAGACGCGGCCAGGTCTCGGCGAGCACCCGGTCGTAGTCCGCCGTGCCATGCACTGCGGCGATCTCCCGCACACCGGCGGCGAGACCAGGGATCTGTGCGGCCAGCTCGTCGAGCAGCACCCGGGCGCGCACCACGAACATGCCGGCATTCCAGAAGAACGTGCCCGCGGTGAAGAACTGCTCCGCGGTCTCGCTGTCGGGCTTCTCGACGAAGCGGGACACCGGCCGAGCACCGGTCGCATGCAGGGCCGCGGCGCCACCGTCCGTGCCGCCGACGGGCCCGGCGTCCCCGCCCTGCTCGATATATCCGAAACCGGTCGCCGCATGAGTGGGCTGGATGCCGAGGGTGACCAGGTAGCCGAGCTCGGCGGCACGCCGTGCCGCTGTGACCGCCTCGCAGAAGGCCTGCTGATCGGTGATCAGATGATCCGCCGCGAACGACCCGATGACCGCGTCGGGCTCCTCGCGCTCCACCAGCGCGGCAGCCAGCGCGATCGCCGGCATCGAGTTGCGTGGGGACGGCTCGACGAGGATCCGTGCCGAGTGCGTCGGGTCGCCGCTCTGCGCCTTGTCCTGCGCCTCGCCCTGCCGCGCGCCTTGCACGCCATGCCGCCCCCGGGGGATGCCCACCTGCTCCTGCACCGCAGAGACATGAACCGCGCCGGTGACCACGATCGGCGAGCGGTCGGCGAGCGGCACGAGCCGCTGCACGGTCTGCTGCAGGAGCGAGGACCCGCTGCCGGTGAGGTCGAGCAGGAACTTGGGACGAGCGCGGCGCGAGAGCGGCCAGAGCCGAGTACCGGCACCGCCGGCCGGGATGATCGGAACGAAAGGAGCCTGCGACATGCGGCGAGCATATCCAGGCCCCGACGGGCTCACAGACTGGTCACGAGCGCCACGATGGCGACCACCAGTGCGGCCGCCCCCAGCCACATCACCCACGGAGGGATCCCTCCGGGCTTGGCGGTGACGTTGGTGATGTAGATCGAGATGACCCAGGCGACGCCGAGCACCGCCGCGAGGACCACCAGCACCACGGTCAAGGCACTCATGCCTCCACCCCGTATTCCCAGTCGGGCACTGTTTCCTCCGTCATCCCAGTCCTGCCTGCATGGAAACCCGCAGTCTATCCGGGGCAGCAGTCTATCCGGGGCAACTGCCTCGGCAGCTGCCTTCGCAGCCGCCCCGGAGACGGTGCGGTGCACGGCGCCCACGGGCGCTCGGAGGCGAGCTCTCGAGGGCAGGAGTTCACGATCCCGAGAGACCGCCGCCACCTCTCGAGCTGCGCACTGACCGCCCCCCCTGGTCGATGCGGCCGGCCCTGTCACGGGGCCGGTCGCATCGACATCGGCTCACCAGGCGCTCTCGTAGGGCCCGGGAGCAGAGCGGCATACTGTCAGCGCCTCGCCTGCTCTGGTCACCCCGCAAGCTCGCGGCACACTCCCGCCGATGAAAGGCCGCCTCCGATGACGACACCCCCGTCCCGCACGCTCCTCGTCCTCATCGCCGGACCGATCGCCGCGGGCAAGAGCGCCGTCTCCCGGGCTCTCGCCAAGGCGCTGCGAGCCGACGGGCACCAGCTCGCGCTGGTGGAGCTGGACCAGATCGCGGACATGGCGCGGCCGACGCTCCCGGACTGGGCCGACGCCCACCGCATCTTCGCCTCGGTCACCACCCAGTGGCTCGACGCAGGCCTGGACCTGGTGATCGCCGAGTCCGTGAGCAGCCGCAGCGAGTTCGATCTCGTGCTCAGAAACGTTCCCGCGGGAACGCCTCTGCTCACGGTGGTTCTCACCTGTGCTGTCGAGACCGCACTGTCCAGGGCTTTGACTGACCCGACCCGCGGGGTCTCCCGGCAGGAGGGTCTCCTGCGCCGCGTACATGCCGAATGGGCACAGCAGAAGCCGCTGATCCCGGCCGACGTCGTACTCGATACCGCCGCTGTGCCGCTCGCCGAGAGCGTGGACCGGATCCGTGCCACGCTCACTGCGCATCTGCCACGAACCGACCGGCAGAGTTCGGTCGACGAGCTGATCGCCGAGGCAACCGCGGCAGACGTGGACGGCTGGGGCTTCGGCTGGCTGGACGGCCGCGCCGCGGAGGAGCGTCCGGACTGGGGCTACGCCGGGCTGCTCGCCGAGGCGGTGGCCGGTGCCGAGCTCGCGATCGATCTCGACACAGGGGGCGGGGAGGTGCTCGGGCAGTGCCCGCGCCTCGCCGCTCAGCAGCACGTCACCGAGTCCTGGCCGCCGAATGCCGCGCAGGCCCTAGCACTGCTGGGCCCGCGCGGGGTGCAGGTGCATGAGACCGAGCCCGGCGCCCGGATCCCGTTGCCCGATGGCACCGCAGATCTGATCACCTCCCGCCACCCGGTGCGCCCGGACTGGCCGGAGATCGCCCGCGTACTCGCCCCGGGAGGCGAGTACCTGGCCCAGCATGTCGGCCCGGGCTCCGCCTTCGCGCTGATCGAGCATTTCGTCGGGCCCACCACCGAGGCTCAGCGCCGCGGCCGCCACCCCGAGGACGAGACCGCCGCGGCGGAGGCCGCGGGACTCGAGGTCACCGTGCTGCGCACCGCGCGCCTGCGGATGGAGTTCTTCGATGTGGGGGCCGTGGTGTGGATCCTGCGGAAATGCGTGTGGTGGGTGCCGGGCTTCGACGTGGACCGCTACCGGGAGCAGCTGCTCGCGATGGACGAGATCATCCGCCTCGAGGGCTCCTTCGTCGCCCACTCCACGCGGCACCTGCTCCGGGCGCGGCGGCGCTGATCCCTCGGTGCGGATAACGTCTGCAGGTGTGGAGACCATGACACCGACCTGTTCCGTCGTCGTGCCCGTGCGGGACGACGCGCGCGAGCTGCGCGGGCTGCTGAGCGCCCTCGCCCAGCAGACGGAACCGCCGCTGGAGATCATCGTGGTGGACAACGGATCGAGCGACCACAGCGCCGCCGTGGCACGCTCCGGGGGCTGCACCGTCCTGACGCACCCGGTGCCGGGCATCGCCGGGGCGGCGGCGCTCGGGTACGACGCCGCTCGCGGTGACCTGATCGTCCGCTGCGATGCCGACAGTCGGCCCCCGCCGGGATGGCTCGCCGCGCACCGGCGGGAGCACACCGCCGCGGCCCCCGGCACGGTGATCGTCACCGGGCCGGGCCTGTTCCGCCTTCCTCGGCCGTGGGCGGGGCTCGTCTCTGCCGTCTACGTCGGCGGATATCTGCTGCTGACGGCGGCGGCGCTGGGTCACTTCCCGGCGTTCGGCACCACGATGTCGATGCCGCGGTCCTGGTGGGAGCAGGCGCGGGAGGGGGCCTCGCGCAGCGCGGAGGTGCACGACGACATGGACCTCTCGTTCCAGGTGCGGCCGGGCCAGAGGGTGCAGTTCTCGCGCGAGGTCGGCGTCACCATGTCCTCGCGGGCACTGGCCCTGGACCGCGGCCAGCTGCTGCGCTGGCGCCGGGCCGCGCTCACCCTCCGTCGCAACTGGCGTCGAGAGCGGCCGTGGGAGCGCTGGGTGGCACGGTGTCGCGGGTCCCTCACCGTCACCGCGGCGCGGCCCGGCAGATGAGCGGCCGCGCAGCGGGCGTCGCCCGATCGGTGGCGCTGCTGCCGGTGCGGTGGTCGGGGTTGGCACTGGCCCTCGGCTTCGCCCTCACCGGCCATTGGGTGGAGGTGGCGGTGTCGATGCTGGTCGCGCTCGCGCAGGTGGTGGCGTGGCGGTCGGGCTTGCCGATCCGCTGGGAGATCGCGACCTCGCTGGCGTGCCTGGTCGCGGCGATCAGCTCGTTCCTGCTGCTGTACGAGAGGCTTCCGTGGTGGGACCTGCCCGTGCACGCAGCACTCACCGGCCTGCTGGCCGTGCTGGTGGCGCGCGTGCTGCACCGTTCGCGGCCGCCGGCGGCGAGGGTGATCACCACCGGGGCGCTGCTGGCGGTGGTGTGGGAGCTGATGGAGCTGGCCGGCCACCGCTGGGTGGACCCCACCGTCCACGTCACCCCGGCGGACACCCTCACCGATCTCCTGGCAGGGTTCGCGGGGACCATGGTCGCCGCACTGCTGTGGAGCCGACGCGCGGCCGTCACGGAGAATTCATGACGGCCGCCGGGGCGCGCTTCAGTCGTCCGAGACGGTGACGGTCACCTGGATGTTGCCGCGGGTGGCGTTCGAGTAGGGGCATACCTGGTGGGCGGCGTCCGCGAGCTCCTGCGCCTGCTCGTGCGCGAGGTTCGGGATGACCACCTCGAGCTCGACGGCCAGCTGGAAGCCTCCGTTCTCGTCCGGCCCGATCTGCACCCGTGCGCCGACGGTCGAGTCGGTGACATCGGCCTTGTTCTGGCGTGCGACCAGGGTCAGCGCGGAGTGGAAGCAGGCGGCGTAGCCGGCGGCGAACAGCTGCTCGGGATTCGCGCCCGCGCCGGTGCCGCCCATCTCCTTCGGCGTGGCCATGTCGAGATCCACCGCACCGTCCACAGTGCGGACGTGACCGTCGCGGCCGGAGCCGGTGGACAGGGATTCTGCGGTATAGAGGGCCTTCATGGGATCTCCTTCATCGATTCCGGCCGGGGCCGGGTGGTTCCTCCGGCGGGGACGCCGGGGGCTCGGTGGCGGCGACGGTGTGCATCGTCCGGGTGAGCGCCTGCAGGGTGTCGATCAGCTCTCGCGCCGCGGCGATGCTGCCGAGCCCGGTGCCTTCGGCGATGCACGCCGGGACGTGGGCGAGCTCATCGCGCAGCTCGCCGCCGCGAGCCGTGAGCACGACGCGCACCACCCGCTGATCCACCTCGCCGCGCGTGCGCTGCACGAGACCGGCGGCCTCCATGCGGCGCAGCATCGGCGAGAGCGTCCCGGAGTCGAGCTGGAGGGTCTCCCCCAGCGCCGAGACGGTCTTCTCCTCATCGCTCCACAGCACCACGAGCACCAGGTACTGGCCGTAGGTCAGCCCCCAAGGCTCGAGCAGGGCCCGATACGCCTGGGTCGTGGCCCGCTGGGCCGCGTAGAGGGAGAAGCAGACCATCTCATCCGTCGTCGCCATGCGGAAAGAATTGCACACAATTAAATTGCGCACAACCTTTTAGGCGCGACTGTGGCCACCGCCGCGCCACCGCGCCACCGTAGGCGGCGCCACCCGGGCACGGCGCCGCCGGCCCGCGCGGCGCTCGGCCCCCGGTGGAGCGGGTCAGCGGCGAGAGCCCGGGGGCCGTCCCGGGACGCTCTCGCTCGGCGCCAGCGCACCCGAGACCTGGTGGGGGACGTACGGCGCCTCGAGCGCAGCGATCTCGTCGACCGTGAGCTCGAGGTCGAGCCCGCCGAGAGCACTATCGAGATGGCTGATCTTCGTGGCGCCGATGATCGGGGAGACCACCGGATCCTTCGCGAGCAGCCAGGCCAGTGCCACATGCACGCGCTCGACGCCGCGGTCCTCGGCGATCCGCGCGACGTGCTCGACGATCGCGCGGTCCGTGTCCTCTGTCGAGTCGTACTTCGTCTGCGCGGTGGCGTCGGTGCGGGCGCGTTCGGTGTCCGCGTTCCAGTCGCGGGTGAGGCGCCCGGCGGCGAGCGGGCTGTACGGGGTGGAGGCGACGCCCAGCTCCCGCAGCAGCGGCATCATCTCCCGCTCCTCCTCGCGGTAGAGGAGGTTGTAGTGGTTCTGCATCGAGATGAATTTCGTCCACCCGTTCACCTCGGCCACGTGCTGCGCCTGCAGGAACTGCCAGGAGAACATCGCCGAGGCGCCGATGTAGCGGACCTTGCCCGAGCGCACCACATCGTCCAGGGCGCGCATCGTCTCCTCGATCGGGACCGTGTAGTCCCAGCGGTGGATGATGTAGAGGTCGATGTAGTCGGTGCCGAGCCGCCGCAGGCTGGCCTCTACCTCGGCGAGGATCGCCTTGCGGGAGAGACCGGCGCCGTTGGGCCCGTCGTGCATCCGCCCGTGCACCTTGGTGGCAAGCACGATCTCGTCCCGCTTCGCATAGTCCACCAGCGCCCTGCCGAGGATCTCCTCGCTGCGGCCGATCGAGTAGACGTTCGCGGTGTCGAAGAAGTTGATGCCGACGTCGAGGGCGTGCCTGATGACGGGGCGGGCCGCATCTTCCTCGAGCACCCACTGGTGGATCCAACTCTCGGGGTCCCCGAAGCCCATCGCGCCCAGACAGAGGCGCGAGACGTCCAGACCAGCGCTGCCGAGCTTCACATACTCCATGGCGTGCTCCTCCTGCTGGGTGCATCCGGGCCGCGACTGCCCGGCGGGCCCATCCTCGCATCAGCCGCGAAGCGGTCAGCTGCACTTCCGGAAGGTCTTCCCTCCGGGCATGCCGTATCGCTTACCCGTGTACCCGCCGGCGTCGGCGTGCGGGATCTCGGGCCCGTACGGGACGCAGCTCGAGCTCGACGGGGATCCAGATCCGTTCGAGCCGCCCCGGCCCGAGGACTTCCCTTCGGAGGACGAGCCGCCAGAGGACCCAGAGCTGCCCGAGCCGCTGCCGGAACCACCGCCCGAGCTGGACCCTCCGGACGAGGAGCTCTTCGACCCGGAGCTCGAGCTCTTCGACCCGGAGTTCGAGCTCTTCCCGGCAGGCTGCTGCGCGGTCGTGGAGGCGACGGGCCGCTTCGGCTTCTCCCGCTCCTCGCGCTCCTTGCGCTCCTGTTCCTCCCGTTCCAGACGCTCCTGCTCCTCGCGTTCCAGGCGCTCCTGCTCGAGGCGCTCCTCCTCCTTGCGACGCTCCTCCTCGAGGCGCTCCTGCTCGATCCGCTCCTGCTCCTCGTCGTAGGCGATCTTCAGCTCGTCGAAAGTGGTGTGTGCGGACTCCGCCTGCTCGCGCAGACCGCCTGCGTCCTCACGCAGATCCTGGAGATACGACTCGAGCAGCGGTCCGGCCAACACCGCATTGCCCAGGCCGGGCAGACCGCCGACGTCGAGGCCTGCGATGAAGACATCCAGCTCCTCGAGCACGCTCGTCGCGCCGGCGAGCGCATCGCCCGGGTCGCCCTCCACCGTCGTCGGCACCTGATCCACAGCGGCGCCCTGGGCCTGAAGCTGCGAGGGAAGGGTGCACTCGATCTCCGCCGAGAACAGACCCACCTGACTCTCGCGTGCCTCCAGCGATGCCTTCTCCACCTCGGGCAGGAAGCGATCATTCGGGGCGAAGTAGACCGGCACTCCCAGCCCTGCCGCAGCGATCTCCGCGTTGATCAGCGATTCCGATTCATAGACCGTGGCCAGAGTGCGGTCATAGCGGTCCAGGCGCTCCTCGTCGTACTCGAGTTCGATCTCCGTTCCAGCGGGCAGCCGCTCGGTAAGAAACGCTGTCGCCTCGGGCCCGAGGCACTGGACCTCTTCGTCCGGGTGCTTGGTCTCGGGGGTGTCCACGTTGAGCAGCCGAACGGTGGTCTCCTCGCCATCGATGAGCGCCACGAGGGTGTCGCCATCGATCACCCGCACCACCTCACCCCGACGGTCGCCGTCCCCGCCGAACGCAGCGAACGCCGTCGCGCCGACGAGAACGATGCCGATGAGGGCCGCACCCCTGACCGCCCACCAGCGGACACCCCTGACCGGACTCAGCGGCGCACCGCTGTGCATGCCCATGACCACCTGTGACGCTCCTTAGCTCACCTGACAACTCCTCCCGTGAGCATCCCCCAGGTGGCTGACTCTGGGACACGTGCCGGCCGTAAGTACCCGACCTCACACTCGTGACATGGCAAGCTGTCCGCCGCCCCTCCCCACAGGAAGCAGCTCCACGATGCCCACCTCGCACGATCTCGCCATCCCACTTGGTCACGCCCGGATGCTGTTCGCAATGCTCTCGACCCCGAAGCTGCGCCGCGGTCTCGCCCAGCTGCTGGCGGGCGATGGACCTTCGGAGGATCCTGCGGTGCGTGGGCCGCTCTCCCGGCTCGGCTGGCTCGCGAGCGACGGCGAGGCCGATGTGGCGACCCTGCGCGAGATCACCGAGGCGCTCGGCGTGATGCGTTCCGACGAGGCGATCCTCGCGGCAGGCAGGCTGGAGGGGATCCCGGTGAAGACCGAGGAATCACGCGCGGTGAGCAGCCGGATCGCGCAGATCGTGTTCGAGCGCGTCGGGTCGGAGCGCACCCTCACCGAGGGTGAATTGAACGCCGCGATCGCAATGTTCGCCGCGGATGTCGCCCTGGTGCGGCGGGATGCGGTAGATGCGGGAGTGCTGACCCGTTCCGCCGACGGTGCTGCCTACCGTCTCACCGCCGAGTGACCGCTGGTCGTGCCCCGCGGGTCAGCCGCCGAGGTTCTTCTTGAGCAGGTGGATCACTCTTCTGATCACCGGCAGGCCGAAGAGCACGACGACCCACAGCATGCTGATGTTGTAGCCCATGGCCCTCATGGCGATGATCGCGAAAACCGCTACGCCGATGAAGGGGACGAGCATCGCGATCACCCGGCTGATCGTTCCGCGAGTGCCCCGGGTACTCCCTTCGCTCGACGTCCCGGTGAAGCTCGATGTCCAGGGAGAGTTCTGACCGCGGCCTTCCGAGTTCGCAGCATCTCCGGTGGCATCTCCGAAACGAGGCGCCATCGACTCCGCATCCTGCGCGCCGTCTCTTCCGTGGGGGTCCGGCTCCGCTGCGGGCCAGGAGTCCCGAGCGCCCCGGGGGTTCTGCGGGACGTCGGAGGAGAAGTCGGAAGAGAAACCTCCGGAGTCTCGCCCTCCGCCCGGTGTTCCACCGCCGCTGCGGTCCCCTCCACCCAGCCAGGACGGGTCCCCACCCGGTCCGTGATCGTCGTTCCCCCATCGATTCGTCATGCGAATACTGTAGGCGCCCGGGCCGCTCCCCGAGCTCGCATCTCGGTGTCCCACTGCGCGCTGCGGGCGTGCGCGATACGGTCGACGGATGCCCCATCTCAGCGATGACCAGGTCCGTGATCTCCTCCCCTCCCCTGCGCGTGCGGTCGAGCTGATGCGCGAGACGCTCCTCGCCCTGGCCGATGGCTCCGCCTCAGTGACTCCGAAGTCCCAGGTGATCCATGAGCAGGGTGGGTTCGCGAACGCGATGCCCGCGGCCTGGCCGGAGCGCGGGCTGCTGGGAATGAAGTGGGTGGTGGTCACGCCCTCGAACCGTGCCCGCGGCAAGGACATGATCGGTGGCCTGATGGTGCTCTCCGGGGCCGACGGCACCACCCGCGCCACGTTGGATGCCGCCGAGCTGACGGCCCTGCGCACCGCCGCGGTCACCGGTGCCTCGCTCGCCCTGGACGGGCGGCCGATCACCTTCGTCGGCACCGGCGTCCAGGCCCGCTCCCATGCCCGGGTCATCGAGGCGCTCGGTCGCGGCCCGCTCACGGTCTGGGGACGTCGCCCGGAGGCCCTCGAGGAGCTCACCGCCTGGTGCGCCCAGCACACCCCGGACCTCGAGCTGCGCACCACCACCGACCGCGCTGCCGCCCTGGACGGGGCGGGCGTCGTGATCAGCGGGCTGCCGATCGGGCTGACGGGCACCGCGCTCGCCCCCGGCGAGGTCGCCCCCGACACCACCCTGCTCCCCGTGGACTACGCCTCGGTGGCGGGCGCGGAGATCTCCCGCACGGGCACCGTGGTCGCGGACGATCCGGCGCAGTTCGAGGCACTGCGCCCGCTCAAGCACGGAGCGGACTACCCGCACGCGACCGGTGCCACCGGCGATCTGCTGCGCAGCGGTCGGCCCGAGGGACTGCTCGTCGTGCAGAACCTGGGCTCGGGCCTCGGCGACGTGGTGCTCGCCGACGTCGTCGCCCAGGCGGCCGGCGCATGAATGCACTGAGCATCCGCCCGCTCACGGAGGAGCTGGTCGAGGCGATGTCCGTAGCGAAGCCGGGCTGGGGTTCCGCCGCTCCGGCCTGGCTGGAGAGCATGCGCGCGGGTCGCAGCACCCTCCTGGTCGCGGTCGACGGCGAGGACCCGGTCGGGGTGGCGCAGCTGGTCCACGACGAGATCCCCGAGGCCTGCAACGTCGGCGTCCTGGAGTCGCACCGCGGCCGGGGCATCGGCGCGGCGCTGATGCGCGAGGCCGAGCAGCTCGCTGAGCCAGCCGGGCGGCTCCGCCTCGGCGTCGGCACGGACAACCCCGACGCCCGCCGGCTCTACGAGCGGCTCGGTTATCGCGGGCTCGGCGAGCTCGTCACCACGACCTACGACTACATGGACGACGAGGGCGTGCGCCGCACCGCCACGGAGACCGACGAATGGATGGAGAAGGACCTGAGCTGACGCGCGCCGCGCCTCCCGCCGCGCGGCGCCATCGCCTCTCCGTCCCGTCACCCCTCCGTCCCGTTGCCCTTCGTCCCGTCGGCCCCTTCCACGCCGTTCGACACGGGCGTACTCTGAAATCCACAGCGTCGAGCGGATCACCCGCTTCCCAGCCGTGCGGTCGGTGCGAGCACCGCCCCGGCCGGCCCGTCGGAGCTCCTGCACGGAGCACACGAACGGAGGGACAGACATGTTCATCGACGGCCCCGTCCACCCACCCCTGACCCGCGCGGACGACGACCCCGCGCGCGCACCCGTGAGGTGGGCCGCGATCATCTGCGGGATGTTCTTCCTCGCGATCGGCTTCGCAGGATTCTTCCCCGGCTTGACGTCGAACTAGAACAACATCGAGATGGGCTACGGCTCCGAGGCGATGGTGCTGGGCATCTTCCAGGTGTCCGCGCTGCACAACCTCGTCCACCTGCTCTTCGGCGCCGTCACCATCGCGCAGTCGAGATTCTCGTACTCGGCGCGCCGGATCCTGCGCATCGGCGGCGGCCTCGCCGCAGTGCTGTGGCTCTTCGGCCTGCTCGTCGACCCGAACTCGTACTCGAACTTCCTGCCGCTGAACCTCGTCGACACCTGGGCGTACTTCGTCCTGGCGATCGTCATGATCGGGCTCTCGTTCCTCTCCGGCGACGTCACGCACGCCACAGCGAAGGCCGACCACCGCTCCTGAACGTCGGCCATGGGCCGACGACGCGCGTGCTCCGACGCCCCTACCGCAGCACGGCGCGCGTCGCCGTGGCATCCGCCGTGCTGCCTGGCAGGTGGATGAGCGCCGAGAAATCGGTGGAGGCTCTGCGCACCTCGAAGGTGTCCCGCACGGCCCGTGAGTCAGTGAACAGGGACGTGTCCACCTGCCAGCCGATGAACCGGCGGGGGCCGGGGTGCACGAACTCCTCGCTGGTCACGACGGCTCGGCCGAGCTCGGCGAGCGCGCGGTCGGTGGTGTCCGCGTGGACCGGCGGCAGCGGCACCGCCGCGTAGTCGTCTCTGCCGGTCGAAGGGTCCACAGCCCGGCATTCACCCTCGCCGCACAGCATCCCCACTGGCACGTACCGCTCCCCGAGCGCCTGGTCGATCAGGTGCCCCATCGTCGGTCCGCCCCAGCCCTCGGGGTTCCGGGCGAGGTGCTCGTTGTGCGCCCAGAGCACGGTGATCCCGTGGCGGGGCAGGTTCTCGAGCAGGGTGTCGGCCATGTGGGCCTCGCGGCGGTGCAGCCGGGTGAGGTCCGGCGCGAGCAGGTACGCGTCGGCGTGACGGCGGAGATTCTGCGCGAGCGCCGCCGTCTGCGGATCTCCGTCGGCCTCGAGCGTGCGGCACACCTGCACCAGCGCGCTCACCCCGTCGGCCGTGAGCGCATCGCGAGCAGCGACCGCGCGCAGCGCCGGCGCCTGTGCACCCCTCTCGAGCAGCGCGCGAGCGGTGCGATAGGGCTTGGAGATGTCGACCCCGAGGAACCGGGGTCGCCCCGCTGTGGGGAGGGTCGCGATGATCTGCTGCAGGGTGCGCAGGCCATCCCGGATGGTCGTGGTGTTCCAGAGCGAGCTGCCCAGGTCCCAGGCGGCGTCGAGGTCTCCCCCTCCGCGCAGCGCGGCATCGACCTGCAGGCCTACCGTGAAGGACTCCTCGAATGCGAGCATCGCGAGGCTGCCCGTCCGGGCCAGCTTGTGGATCATCTCGAACTTCAGGGCGAACGCCTCAGCGGTTCCGTGCGTGGGCTCCCCCAGCCCCAGCACCGCGTCCTCCGCGAGGCCCGAGAGGAGTCTGCTGACGAGGGAGGCGCTCATACGGACAGCTTTCCATCACGTTGGTCACCATCGCGTGCGACCCGCACTCCCCCGCGATATGATGATTTCATCATGCCACTATCTCAGAGCCAGCGTCCCCTCTACGAGGTCAAGGCCAACCTGTTCAAGGGGCTCTCCCACCCGTTCCGCATCCGCCTGCTCGAGCTGCTCGCCGACGCCGACGAAGTCAGCGTCGCCGCGCTCCAGGCCGAGACCGAGCTCGAGGCCTCCCACCTCTCCCAGCATCTGGCCGTGCTGCGTCGCCACCACCTGGTGACCTCCGAGCGTCGCGCGAGCCACGTCTACTACCGCCTGGCCGATCCGCGCATCCGCGAGCTGCTGGCGGTGGCCCGCGCCCTCCTGCTGAACATGCTCAGCGAGGACCGTGCACGGCTGGATGCCGCCCAGAGCCTGCCCGAGATCAAGGCGGCACAGCGATGACCGCCCCCGCCCTCTCCGCGCGTCTGCGCACGGCATTGGTGCGCTCCCGCGGCCTGTGGCCCGCCCGCGAGGACTACCGCCTGCTGCCGAAGACCTGGCGGAAGGACCTGCTCGCGGGCGTGACCGTCGGCATCGTCGCGCTGCCGCTCGCGCTCGGCTTCGGCGTCAGCTCCGGCCTCACCGCGGAGCAGGGGCTCATCACCGCGATCGTCGCCGGACTGCTCGCCGCCGTGTTCGGCGGCTCGAACGTGCAGGTCTCAGGGCCGACGGGGGCCATGGTGGTGGTCCTGGTCCCGATCGTCGCCAACTACGGCGTGGGCGCGATCGCGGCCGTGACCCTGCTGGCCGGGCTGATCGTCACGGTCACCGGACTGCTGCGCCTGGGGAAGGTCGTCTCGATCATCCCGTGGCCGGTGATCGAGGGGTTCACACTCGGCATCGCCTGCATCATCTTCATGCAGCAGATCCCGCTGATCACCTCCGCGGATCCGGCCGCGCCGGGCGAGCACAGCTCGAACGCCCTGGTCGCCGCCGCGCAGTCCCTCATCGCCGCGGACCCCGCCTACCTGCTGTGGGCACTGGGGGCGGTGGCGATCGTGGCGGCCTGCATGGTGATCGCGCCCCGGATCCATCCCTCGATCCCCGGCTCCCTCATCGGGATCGCCGTCGTCGCACTGCTGGCCGTGCTGATCCCCGGTCCGCTGGCCACGATCGGCGCGATCCCCGCGAGCCTGCCCGCCCCCTCGCTGCCGCGCATCGATCCCGAGCTGCTGGGCGTGCTGCTGCCGGCCGCCGCCACCGTCGCGGCGCTCGCTGCGATCGAGTCGCTGCTCTCCGCGCGGGTGGCCGGCTCCATGGCGGACACCGGCGCCTTCGACCCCGACCGCGAGCTGGTGGGACAGGGGATCGCCTCGATCGGCGCGTCCCTGTTCGGCGGCATGCCCGCGACCGGCGCGATCGCCCGCACCTCGGTGTCGATCCGCGCCGGGGCCCGCACCCGCGCAGCCTCGATCGTGCACGCGCTGGTGCTGCTCGCGGTGGTGTACGTCGCGGCCGGACCGGTGGGGATGATCCCGCTGGCGGCCCTGGCCGGGGTGCTGTTCATGACCGCGATCCGGATGGTGCGCCTGGCCACGGTGCGGGCAATCATGACCTCCACCCGCTCCGATGCCTGGATCTTCGCGATCACCGCATTGATCACCGTGTCCTTCGACCTGATCGTCGCGGTGCTGATCGGCGTGACGCTCGCAGCGGTCGTCGCCCTGCGCGCCGCCTCCCGCTCGACCGGCGTGACGCTCGAACCGATCCGCGCAGAGCAGCCCAGCGAGCTCGACACCTCGATCGTCGCAGTCCGCTTCCAGGGACCGCTGTTCTTCGTCTCTTCCGAGCGGGTCTTCGAGACGGTCATGGGAGTGGGCGAGGTGACCGTGGTGATCCTGCGGCTGGCCCGCCTCGAGCGGGTCGACGCCTCCGGCGCCCAGGTGCTGGCAGAGCTCGTGCGCGGGCTCGAGCGGCGCGGCATCACGGTGCTGATCAAGGGGGTGCAGGACAGCCACAGCTCCCTGTTCCGCCAGGTCGGAGTGCTCGCGGCACTGCGCCACCACAAGCACCTGTTCGTGGACTTCGACAGCGCGCTCGAGCACGCGAGATCGCACGTGGAGCGGGCGCGCGCCGCGCAGCCGCCGTCCGCCGTCGCGGGATCCTGAGGCGGCAACCTCTCAGGCGACGCGCACCAGCTCCCGGCGGAGCCGGCTCAGCTCATCCCGGGTGCTCCACCCGCTGAACAGACCGGCTCCCGGCTCGAGCTCGCGCCCCTCGGCGAGGGTGCCGACCCGCACGGGCTCGTAGCCGATCAGATGCAGCAACCGGCCCACGGCATCGGCGGCTCGCTGATCGTCGGCCGCCACGGCGATCGCCCGCCGCTGTGGATCGCCGTCCTCGCGGCCGTGGTCCTCGACGTCGTGATAGCCGATGTGGTTCAGGGTCTTCACCACGTGCGCCGCGGGCAGGCGGGCCGCGAGCAGCTCGCTCGTGGACAGCAGTCCGTCGAGGTCGCCGAGCTCGGCGCGGGCGGCCGCGACCGCGGCGGCGTCCGCCTCGCCCCAGGGATTGGTCGCGTCGATCACCACGACGTCCTGGAATGCGGCGGGCTCGAGGGCGAGGGCGACATGCAGAGGCACCGTGATCGCGACGACGTCGCAGCTCAACGCGAGGACGTCGGGGCCGACGTGCCTCGCACCGGGCAGCCTCGCGGCGAGCGCGGCAGCCGGGGAGCGCCCGGCCACGGTGACCTCGACACCGCGGCGCAGGGCGGCGCGGGTGAGGGCGCTGCCGATCTTGCCCGGGCCCAGCACCCCCAGGCGCGGAATGCGCGCCGTGCGCGGGACGGTCGCCCCGGCGGACTCCACCGCCGGCTCCACCGCCAACTCGACGGCCGGCTCCACGGGCGACTCGAGGGGCGACTCGATGGAGAGGGTCGCCGTGCTCGGCCGCGCCGTCTCGCCGTGGCGCAGCGCGCCGTGACGCAGCGCGGCATCCAGCAGATCGCGGGCGAGGGCATCGTTGCGACGGTGGCAGGGGGCGTTGGTGCGAGGGCGGGCGAACGCGCCGACGGGCAGCTCGGAGGTCCAGGGGCCGACGGCCCACAGCCGAGGCTGCGCCTGGCCGTCCGGTCCGATCACCCGGTGGTGGGAATCGACCTCGAGCGTGCCGGGTGAGGCGGCGGACTCCTTGCCCACCGCCGTCCCACCGCCGGTCACGAGGTCCCGCAGCAGCGGATTCGTGGACTCGGCCAGGGACGGCTCGGGCAGGAAGGCGTCGACCAGGGCGTCGGTCGTGACGCGCACGCCCGCCCCGCCGCGCGCAGTGAACAGGCCGGAGGCCTCGTCGGCGCTGACCCTCACCTGCGGTCCCAGGAAGTGGACCACCCCGGCACGCTCGAGCGCGAGCAGCTGGTGCAGGCGGTGCGGCGGGGGCCCGGAGTCGACGAAGCTGAACAGTGAGTGCCACCAGCGCGGGTAGCCGCCGGCCTCGCCGCCGCGGAGCCGTGCGGCGGGCAGCTGATCCACGAGCACGCCGTGCAGGCGCAGCAGCAGCTGGAACAGAGCCCGGGCGGAGCTGACGTCCCCGTGGGTGCGGGAGCGGAGGTCGTGCTCGATGTGACGCACCACGGCGTCGCGGGTGACCCGCGGATGGGCATCGCCCTCCAGCCAGGACAGTGGACGGTCCAGCCAGTCGAGGGGCTCCTCACCAGGGGCTGCGAGGGGCGAGGCCGGCACCCAGCGGTGGATCTCTGCGGCGATCAGCGGCACCACGTCGGCGCGGAAGTCGAGGAGGCCGTCGGCGTCCTCCCGCTCGCGCAGCGCCTCGGGGGTGACATGCACGAGGTCGCCGAGCCCAGCGGGCTCGCCCTCGTCGCGGACCTTCGAGTGGTAGGGCACCCCACGGCGCGATCCCACCCAGAGCCGGGGCTCCCGGCCCGAGGGGACATAGTTCAGGCGCCCGTGCTCTCCCGGTCGCGGATCCGGCGTGAACACTCCCCCGCGCCCCTCGGTGAGCAGCGCCATCAGGTCGATGAAGGCCAGGCCCATGCCACGCACGATCACGTCATGCCCGGGGGCGAGGAGGTCCAGCTGCGCGTCGGAGGCCTGGGACGGCGCGAGATAGGTGCCGCCGTGGCGGCGGGCGAAGGAGGACAGCTGGTGCCGGACGGCCGACGGGCGCGCATCGGTATGTCCCGCGGCCAGGAGCAGCAGGTCCGCGCGCAGCGGGTCACGGTCCTCGAGCTCGACCACCCAGCCCGCTCCGTCGACCGCGGCGGTGGGGCGCACCACCGTGGGACGGACCGCGGGAGGGCGCACCGCGGTCGCCGTGGTGCGGTGCACGGTGACCGTGACCGCCTGCGGCAGTCGTGTGAGGACCTGTCCGAAGAACCATTCGAGGTAGAGCGCCTGCACACGCCGGCTCGGGAAGTCCGCGGCCTGCAGCGCCTCGATCTCGGCGAGGCGCTCGGTGCCGGCGGTGGGTGCCTCGATGGTGCCGCGACGGATCCCCTCGGCCCACTCCGCGAGCGAGGGGCCTGCCTGGACGGGGCCGGCGCAGTCGACCGTGTCATCGGGATAGATCGAGACGTCCGCCGCGCGCGAGTTCATCAGCAGCAGCGGGCTCTCCGTGGCCCGCCAGATGCGTCCGGCTCCGGGCATGTGCGGATCCACGATGTCGACCTGCAGCGGGGCGTGCGCGAGGGTCTCGCACAGCGCGGCATTCGCGCCGAGCCGCTCGAGCACGCCGATCGCTCGCGGTCCGCCGCCGATGATCGCCAGGCGCGTGCTCGCTGCCCTGATCGAGGAGTTCATCCGTCGGGATCCCTTCTGAGGTGCTTCTGTGTCATACCGTGACGATCCATAGCCGCCGCCTTGCATGTTCATTAGATTGGCTTATACCGTCGGGTCCTGCAAGCCCGGACCACGCTCCGGTTCACGTTCCGTCACGGAAGGCACCTCATGACCTCGTCCGTCGTCTCCCCTGAGACCGCACGCCGCACGCCCCCGGCCACCCACGCCGCCGGGCATGCCCCGGCGAGGGGACCGCACGAGATGTCGTGCCCGAACGGCCAAGCACCGCCCGAAGACCTCTCCCACCTGCGGGTCGTCCCAGCCCGGCATCCTGGCCGCGTGGTGCTCGCGGTGGTCGTCGGCCTGGTCGTCGCCGCCGTGCTGTACTCCTTCGTCACCAACCCGAGGTGGGAGTGGGGCGTGGTCGCCCAGTGGTTCTTCGCGGAGTCGATCATCCGCGGACTGCTCGAGACGCTGAAGCTGACCGTGCTCGCCGGCGCCCTGGGCTTCAGCCTGGGACTCCTGCTCGCCCTGATGCGCCTGTCCCCGTCGGCCCTGATCTCGGGTGTGAGCTGGACGTTCTCCTGGGTCTTCCGCTCCACCCCGCTGCTGGTGCAGCTGCTGCTCTGGTACAACCTCGGCTACCTGTACGAGCAGGTGCGGCTCGGGATCCCGTTCACCGATGCGACCTTCTTCGAAGCACGCACCAGCGACCTGATGACGCCGATGCTCGCCGCGGTGCTGGGCCTGGGCCTGCACCAGGCGGCCTACTCCGCAGAGCTGATCCGCGGCGGCATCCTCTCGGTGGACCAGGGCCAGCTGGAGGCGGCGAGCGCGCTCGGCATCCCCGCCCGAGACCGTTCGCTGCGGATCGTGCTGCCGCAGGCGATGCGCGCGATCCTGCCGCCCGCCTTCAACGAGATCATCGGCCTGGTCAAGGGCACCTCGATCGTCTACGTGCTCGCCCATGCGGAGCTGTTCTTCACCATCCAGCTGATCTACGG
>NZ_JBQDLF010000023.1:54389-59172 GCF_052095815.1 Brachybacterium sp.
GTCGAGATCCGCGGCGTGCACAAGTCCTTCGGGGACCTCGAGGTGCTGCGCGGCATCGACCTGCGGATCGAACCCGGCTCCGTCACCGTGATCCTGGGCCCCTCCGGCTCCGGGAAGTCCACCCTGCTGCGCACCATCAACCACCTCGAGCCCGTCACCGAGGGCCTGGTCAGCGTGGACGGGGAGGTCATCGGCCACCGTCGCGAGGGGAACCGGCTGCATGAGCTGCACGAACGGGAGGTGCTGCGCCAGCGCACCGCGATCGGCATGGTGTTCCAGAGCTTCAACCTCTTCGCCCACATGACGGCGCTCGCGAACGTCGCCGAGGCGCCCCGGCGCGCTCTCGGGGTGCCCCGGCGCGAGGCCGAGGCGCGCGCCCGGGAACTGCTCGCCCTGGTGGGGCTCTCCGACAAGGAGCGTGTCTACCCCCGTCAGCTCTCCGGCGGGCAGCAGCAGCGGGTTGCGATCGCCCGGGCCCTCGCTCTGCGGCCGAAGGTGCTGCTGTTCGACGAGCCCACCAGCGCACTGGACCCCGAGCTGGTCGAGGAGGTGCTGGCGGTGATCCGGTCACTGGCGCGTGCTGGCACCACGCTGGTGATCGTCACCCACGAGATCTCCTTCGCCCGCGACGTCGCCGACACCGTGGTCTTCATGGACCACGGCCGGATCGTCGAACAGGGACCACCCGCGGAGGTCCTCGACCACCCACGCCACGAACGCACCCGTTCGTTCCTGCAGCGGGTGCGCACCGGCGAGGGCGTCCCCGTCGCCGCAGCTGCCCTGCCTGACCTTCCTGACCTGCCCCACCATCATCCCGAGGACCACTCATGACCCATCGCTCCCAGCCCCACCGCACCCCGTCCCGCTCCACGCTGCCTCCCCGCACCCCGTCCCGCCCCACGCTGTCACGCCGCACCCTGGCAGCGTCTGGCCTGCTGCTGCCCGCCGCCCTGCTCGCGGCCTGCTCCGATCCCGCTCCTGCCGCCATCGCTGGCAACGACTCAGGCTCCGGCTCTGCGGCGTCCGACGGCGGCGGGGCGAACGCGGGAGGCATCGACACCTCCGGCACCCAGGAGCTGATCCGCGCCACGGCTGATGAAGAGATCGCCGCCCTGCTGCCACCTGAGGTCGCCGAATCCGGCGTGCTGCGGGTGGGCATCAATGGCACCAGCGCCGCACCGCTGTCCTTCCTCGCCGATGACAACCAGACCTACATCGGCTCCGAGATCGACATCGCCCGCATCGTCGCGGACAAGCTCGGCCTCGAGTTCGAGCTGAAGCTGACCACCTGGGAGAACTGGCCCCTCAAGCTCGAGGCCGGAGAGTTCGACGTGGTCCACGCCAACATCGGCGTCAACGCTGAACGGCTGCAGAAGTTCGACTTCGCCTCCTACCGCGCGGCCTACATGTCGTTCCTGGTCAAGAAGGGCGCGGACTTCTGGCTCGAGGACGCCGACTCCCTCAGCGGACGCATCATCGCCGTCGGCAACGCCACCAACCAGGAGCGGATCCTCACCGACTGGAACGCCGAGCTGGAGTCGGCGGGCAAGGAGCCCGCGGAGCTGAAGAACTACTCCACCGACGCCGACACCCTGCTCGCCCTCGGCTCCGGACGCGTCGACGGCTACATCTCCCCCTTCGCCTCGCTGAGCTTCATCGCGGCACGTCGTGATGACTTCGAGCTGCAGGGGCGGATCAATGCCGGTTGGCCCGACGAGACCCTGGTCGCCGGAACCTTCGCCGGCGGCAGCGGTCTCGCCGCCCCGTACGCGGCGGCGCTCAACGCCCTGATCGCCGACGGCACCTACGGCAAGGTCCTCGAGCGCTGGCAGCTGAGCGAAGAAGCGCTGACCGAATCCCGCGCCCACACGAAGGAGAACCCGTGAGCACCACCACCCATGAGCTGCCCGGGCACCCCGCCGCAGCCTCCGACCGGGCACTGCCCGTGCTCGCCGTCGACCTCGTCACCGATCCCGCCCTGCTGGGCGGCCTCGCGGACCTGGCCCGCGGCCTCGAGAACTCCGGCATCGGTGCCCTGACCCTCAGCGACGGCGGCCTGCACCCGATCCATGTCGCCTCCCATCTCGCGCCGCTGACGGAGCACATCGGCCTGCTGCCACGCACCGACGCGGTCTACGTCGAGCCGTTCCACCTGGCCACCCAGCTGATGAGCCTCGATCACCTCAGCCACGGCCGGGCCGGCTGGCTGCTGAGCGCCGAGACCGACCCGGGGGTGGCCGCGACCGTCGGCCGCGCCGTGCTCGACCTCGACGCCACCGCCCGCGAGGCGGCCGACGTGCTCGAGGCCGCGCGGCGCATCTGGGACTCCTGGGCACCGGACGCGGTGGTGCGCGACGTCGAGCGCGGGCTGTACGTGGACGCCTCGCGCCTGCAGTACGCCGACGTCGAGGCCGAGACGTTCTCGGTGCGCGGCCCGGCGATCACCCCGCGCTCCCCGCAGGGGCTGCTCCCGGTGCTGGTCGCCGATGCGGATCGCGCCGCCGCCGGCGAGCGCGTGACGGCTGAGCTGGCCGACGGGCGGGTGCTGGACCTGGACGTCTCCGGCGGTGCGCTCTCTGGCGCCGTGAGCACTCTGATCCGGGAGGACACCACGCGCACCTCCGACGCCGCCTCGGTGCGGCTGGTGCGCCTGGTGGGCCTGGACCTCGCGGCCGATCCCCTGGGCACGGTCGCCGAGCTCGCCACCGCCCTGCGCGCCGAGGGCCTGATCGCCCCGGGCCCCTCCTCCGGGCAGGACCTGCGCACGCAGCTCGGGCTCGAGCCTGCACCGTTCCGTCCCGATCCCGCACGGCGCGGCGACCGCGCCCGCCTGTCCCGCGAGGAGTCCGCATGACCACCGCCCCGTCCCTTACGCCGACTGAGGCTCCGCTCTCTTCGGAGGCCGCCGCGCTCGCCACCGGCCCGGCCGAGCACCCGCTGCACCCCGACCACACCCCCACCGGGCAGCTCGCCTTCGGCGCGTTCTTCCAGGGAGTGAACTCCTCGACGATCTGGCGCCTGCCCTCCAGCGGCGATCAGGTGGCATGGGAGTCCTTCGAGGCGCTGGTGCGCACCGCGGAGCGTGGGAAGTTCGCGGCCTTCTTCCTCGGCGAGGGCCTGCGGCTGCGAGAGCACCGCGGGGTCCCCTTCGAGCTCGACGTGGCCGGCCGGCCCGATGCGCAGACCCTGCTCGCAGCCCTCGCCGCGGTCACGGAGAGGATCGGGCTGGTCGCCACCCAGAACACCACCTACAACGATCCGGTGGATCTGGCCCGACGCCTGCAGACCCTCGATCTGCTCTCCGGCGGCCGGGCGGGCTGGAACATCGTCACCACGGACAACGCCTGGACCGGGGAGAACTTCCGCCGCGGCGGCTACCTCGCTCACGCGGACAGATACGTCCATGCCGAGGCGTTCGTGCAGATCGCCGAGCAGTACTGGCGCGGCGAGCAGATCACGCACGACGGCCCCCACTACTCGGTACGCGCCCAGGGCGAGCTGCCCCGCTCCCCGCAGGGCCAGCCGGTGCTGTTCCAGGCCGGAGCCTCCCCCACCGGGCAGGACTTCGCCGCCCGCACGGCGGACGTCATCTTCTCCCCGCACGGCTCCCTCGAGGCGGCGGTCGAATTCCGCCGCAGCATCGTCGAGCGCACCGTCGCCGCCGGCAGGGACGCGGGCTCGGTGAAGATCCTCCCAGGGGCGGAAGTGGTGCTCGCCCCCACCGAGGCCGAGGCCGAGGCGAAGATCCGCTGGGTGCGCGACCTGCAGATCGGCCCCGAGCAGGCCATCGCCCTGCTCGAGCAGTACTGGGGCCGGGACCTCTCCGCCTTCGATCCCGACGGGCCGCTCCCGGACGTGCCGCCGGAGGTGGTCGAGTCCGGGGTGACCCGCGGGGCCGGCTTCCAGTTCGCCAAGGCCGAGGAACTCACCCGCGCCTGGCGCGAGGAGGCCGCGGAGAAGGGCCAGTCCATCCTCGAGTTCGCCCGCACCAAGGCCGGCGCCCGGCGCGGCACCTTCAGCGGCAGCTACGACGCGGTCGCCGATCGGCTGGTGGAGTTCGCACGCCTGGGGGCGATCGACGGCCTGAACATCACCCCGTGGCTGATCCCCTCCGGGCTCGACGACATCGTGGACCACCTGATCCCTCGCCTGCAGGAGCGCGGGGTCTATCCGGCCGACTACGCGGGGGCCACGCTGCGCGAGAACCTGGGGCTGCCGCCAGTGTGAGGGGCTAGGTGGGCGGGGCTGTGCGGATGGGGCTGTGTGGATGGGGCTGTGTGGATGGGGCTGTACGGATGAGGCCCCGTGGATGAGGCCAGGTGGATGGGCCCTGCGCATCGAGTCGTGAGTTCTGTACCGAAAGGCTGCGTTAGAGGCACAGAAGTTACGACTCGATGCCCCGGCGGCCCCTACCCTCACCGTCCAACTTCCCCGGCCACGCCAGCGCATAGTGCCTCGCAACAAACCGATCACGAATTATTTCGACGCCAGATTTTCCTCTGGTCGGGCACCGAATGTCGGTTCTGCGCGAGACACTCATGAGGATGTGGCAGCACGAAGCCGCCCCCTAGCTCCCGGAGCACCGAATGACGAATGAGATCGAAGTGATCAGCGACGGCGATGGACTCGCCGTGCTCGGTGCTCCCGGGGACGTCGACGCCTTCTTGACGTCATTCGGTTTCGAGTCCCGCGAGCTCGAGCTCCACCGGCTCGGCCCGTCGTATAAAACCGGCTCTTCGCAGCTGAGGGGGTAGATGCGGAACGCGGGGTGGGCGCGTCGGTG
>NZ_JBQDLF010000024.1:0-59139 GCF_052095815.1 Brachybacterium sp.
GGGACGAACGGATGCGGATGGGCTACTTCGCCCAGATCGCGAACATGCCCGAGACCACGAAGCTCTACGACACCGTCGTGGCCTGGTGGGACGCGATCGAGGTCCTCATCGTCACCGGCGCAACCACCGCGAAGGTCGAAGCGGGCAACACCGGCATCAAGAACATCAAACGCACCGGCCGCGGATTCCGCAACCCGGAGAACTACCGGACCCGTATCCTGCTGGCCAGCGCCGCGAGAGCCGTAGCGTGAATACCCGCCACAGCAGGGTCAATCACCACGAACCGCGAAGAGCCCCGTTGTCAGGCCGTGGTCAGCTGCCCGCGTTCAGGCTCCTCGATGGAGTCGCCCCCGCGCCTCCGCCCCACACACCACCGCTCGCACCACGCCCCCAGGTCTACGGGCCGTCCAGGACGGCGTAAGGTCGACCTATGACGGAAGAACGCACCACGTACCTCCTGGTGGACGGCGAGAACATCGACGCCACGCTCGGGGTCTCGGTCCTCGGCCGACGCCCCCAGCCCGACGAGCGTCCGCGATGGAACAAGCTGCTCCACCATGCGGAGATGTCGTGGCAGCAGGAGGTGAAGGGCCTCTTCTTCCTGGCCGTGGAGGACAGCCTGCCCTCCGGCTTCGTCCAGGCGCTGATCGCCATGGGCTACAAGCCCGTCCCGCTGCGCGGTGAGGGCAAGGTCGTGGACATCGCGATCCAGCGCACTGCGGAGGCGCTGCTGGCCCGTCCGGCGGACGTCATGCTGGTCAGCCACGATAAGGACTTCGTCCCCCAGATGGAGAACCTGGCCGCGACGGCCGGGCGGCGCACCGCACTCGTCGGTTTCCGCGAGTTCATGGCAGCAGATCTCCAGGACATCCCGGGGATCGAGTTCCACGACCTCGAGTACGACGTCGCCGCGTTCACGAGCCGGCTGCCTCGGGTGCGGATCATCAACATCGACGAGTTCGATCCGCTCGAGTTCATCTGAGGCCCCGCAGAGTCAGCCGGGGCTGCCGCACGTGGAGATGTCCGCGTCACGTACCGGTGCATCACACGAGCAGGTCACACGGATGATCAGCTCCTTGCGAGTGAAACCTGCTCACATCCACTTGCTGCGCTTGAAGATTACGAAGAGCAGCACGCCGAGGGCGATCATCATCCCGATCGCCATCGGATAGCCGTACGCCCAGTGCAGCTCGGGCATGTCGTCGAAGTTCATGCCGTAGATGGCACCGATCAGCGTGGGAGCGAAGAGGATGGCGGCCCAGCCGGAGATCTTCTTCATGTCCTCGTTCTGGCGCTGCGCGACCAGGGTCGCGTTGACGTCAAGGATCTGGGAGAGGGCATCACGCAGGTCCCGCACGTGCGATGCGGCCCGCGCCAGGTGGTCGCCGACGTCGTCGAGGTAGGCCTGCAGCTCGCCGCGGATCTCGTACTTCCCGAAGCCGGCCTGGAGATCGTCGATCACGTCGCGCAACGAGGAGATCACCTGCTGCATGTCGATGACCTCCTGGCTGAGCCGATAGATCCGCTCGGCGACCGCGGCATCGCCGCTGAACACCTGCCGCTCGATCTGCTCCTGGTCGACCCGGAGACCCTTCAGCACGGGGTCGTAGCCGTCGACGATCGTATCGAGCACCCGGTAGAGCACGGCCTCCGGGCCAAGCTCCAGGAGATTGACATCCTCGAGCACCGTGCGCTCCCGACGGGTCGAGGTCAGCGGATGCTCGTCGTCCAGCTGCGGGCCCGGGGTGCCGTCGATCCAGGTCCCGTCCTGGCACAGCACCGCCACAGCGCCGGGTCGCAGCAGCAGATGGAACTCCGCGAAGTCGACCTCCTCCTCGGCATCTACGTAGCGGGCCGAGCGCACCACCAGGAACAGGACGTCGCCGTACCGCTCGAGCTTCGGACGCTGATGCGCGTTGAGCAGGTCCTCGAGCAGCAGGGGGTGCAGGTCCCAGGAATCGCCGAGCTCCATCACCTGCTCGCGGTCTGGCCGCGGATAGAAGAACATCACCATCCGGTCCGGGGCCGCGCGCGAGAATGCCAGGGCATCGGCTATCGAGTCCCCGTCGGGCTGGCGGCTGGGGAGGCCTCCGGCGACGTAGCGGGTCGTTGGCGCCGCATCGCCGCTGTGCTGGGTACGCCCGTCCGCGTGCGCACGGGCCCGATCGGGGCGGCGTTTCCTGGACGGGCCGAGTCGTCGCACAGACATCCCTCTACTCCTCTTTCCTCTCCCCACAGGGAGTCGTCATACATCGTCCCGGGCGTGGCGCTCGTGGCGACCGGGTCGTGATCGTGGCGATCACGCCGGCAGCGTGACCACACCCTCCATGAAGCCGATCACGTCCGCGATGACCTCATCGCGATTGGTCTCGTGGAAGATCTCGTGCTGGGCACCGGGGTAGGTCTTCACGAAGGTCTGCGGGCCCCGCAACGAGTTCAGCCCCTCCCAGCTGGCGGGGAGGGGCACCAGACGGTCCGCCTCGCCGTGCAGGTAAAGCAGCGGATGCTCGCCCACGCTGCCGATCTCGTCGATCGTGGCCATCGCCTGCTGCAGGCCCTCGAGGGTGGGCCGGGCGAAGTCGCCGTGCCACACCAGCGGGTCTGCGACGTAGGCCTCGCCCACGGCAGGGTCACGGGACAGCGTGCCGGGGTCGATCGGCGTCGACAGGATCTCGTCGAGCGCGAGCAACTCGTCCACGGTGGCCCAGGAGCCGAGCACCGGGCCGGAGAGTACGGTCGCCGCAAGGGAGTCCGAGTGCAGCTGGGTGTAGCGGGCGGCGATCATCCCGCCCATGGAGTGGCCGATCAGCACGACCGGCATTCCGGGATGCTGGGAGGCGGCATGCTGGACCACTAGGTCGAGATCGTCGACCACCGGCGCGTAGTCGCTGATCAGCACCCTCTGGCCATCGCTGCGGCCATGGCCGAGGTGGTCGGCGGCATAGACCGCAGCGCCCGCCGCCTGCAGCTGGGCAGCGACCCAGTCATAACGGCCCGTGTGCTCGCCGTAGCCGTGAGAGAGCACGGCAACCCGGCGTGGGGCGGGGCGGGTCCAGGCACGGCCCGCGAGGGTGCCGCCGTGGCCCACGAGGGAGAACTCAGCGGCAGTGGAGTGGGCGTCAGGACTCATGTGGCCATGATGCCCCGTCCTCGCCGCACCTTCTGCCCGTCGTCCTCGTCTCCCGCCGATGCTGGACTGCGGTCACGCCAGATCAGCCGCACCGGGATCCTGGTCTGCGCGACCGACGCCGGGCCCTGCACGATCGAAAGGCCGGACCCCGCTCGATCGTAGCGCCCACCCGAGTTCTTCTGTCCTGACAATTGAGGCCTCCTCTGCCATATCCACCGTATAATGTGAACGACACCTCTGACGGAGGTGTCCATGAGCCCGCACGCATCCGATCCGTCCAGCACTCCAGGTCCCGATGGTTCACGTCGGCCGGTGGTGACGATCTGGGAGGAGTACGGCTCGGGTGCGGATGCGGTCGGTCGCGCCGTCGCCGAGCGGCTGGGACTTCCGTATCACGCGCAGGCATTCAGCTCGGAGGACATCGAGGCGGAGGGCGCACCGCAGGACCAGTCCGCCACCGCGCAGACGATCCAGAGCCGGGTCAACCTCTCGCAGGTGCTCGCAGCGATGGGCGGCGCCTTCGGCGGCGGGGACGGGATGGAGTACGTCGACGCACAGCGCGATAAGCGCGAGCTCATCGACGACAACAACGCCACAGTGCGCCGCTACGGCGAAGAGGGCGGCGTCATCGTCGGCCGCAACGCGACCAAGATCCTCGCCAACCGGCCCCGCACCCTGCACGTCCTGCTCACCGATGCTGCCGAGAGCCGCGTGGCGCGGACGGCAGAGCTGGCGGGGATCTCCCTGCAGCAGGCGGAGAAGCGCCGCCGGCAGGACGACAAGGTGCGCACCGACATGTCCACCTCACTCTATGGCTGGGATCCGCGAGAGCCGGTGCATTACGACCTCATGATCAACACCAGTCGCATCCCCCAGGCCACCGCGGTGGAGGCCATCGTCCATGCCGTGGAGCGCGCCGGCAGGCTGGATTCCTGACCGACGCGGACATGAAGAACCCCGGTTCATCTCGATGAACCGGGGTAATTCCTGCGGTGCGCAAGGGGGGACTTGAACCCCCACGCCGTTTCCGGCACACGGACCTGAACCGTGCGCGTCTACCAATTCCGCCACTTGCGCATTCCTTCGGCACCGGGACTCTAGTCACCAAGACCGAAGATTCCACTAGGTTACCCCTGCAGTACCTTCAGCCCAAGCCGACGCCCCGCACAGTAACGAACGCCACGTCCCGGCAGGTGTGAGCTCGGCTCAGCGCATCGATTCCGCCTCGGCGAAGGCCTCCTCGATGTCCGCCGGGTCGATGCGACGGCGGGCCACAGCGATGTAGAGCACCGTCGCCGCGAGCACCGCGGGGACGCCCACCATCGCGGCGATCTGCATGCTCGGCCGCACCGTGATGGTCGCGAAGACCGCCGCGAGTCCCACCAGGCCGACGATCGCGCTCCCGATCCCGCCCGGCATGTGGAAGGTGGCGCCGGTGACGTGCCGCCGCCGGTAGGCGATGAAGGTGCACAGGATGAGCGCCCAGACCAGGATCACGGCGAACACCACCAGGCTCATCATGTAACCGAAGACGCCGCCCACGCCGCTGAGGTTCAGCAGAGCCGCACCGAGCAGGCCCACCGAGCTCAGGGCGATGCCGACCACGGGAACCCGGTGCTTCGTGGTGCGGGCGGCGAAGCGGGGTGCCAGGCGATCCACGGCCAGGGAGTGGATCATCCGGCTGCCGGCGTAGAGATTCGCATTGGCCGCCGACAGAGCAGCGATGAGCACCAGCAGGTTGGTGATGTGGGCGGCGCCGGGGATGCCGAGCTGGTCGAAGACCATCACGAAAGGGGAGGTGGCGACGTCCTCGCCGGTGCCGGCGGCGGTGCGCCACGGCACCAGGCACAGCACGATCGCGATGCAGAACACATAGAAGAAGGACAGTCGGACCACGGTGGTGCGCGCGGCGGTCCGGATGGAACGGGCCGGGTCCTTGGCTTCAGCGGCAGTGATCGACAGCAGCTCGATGCCACCGAAGGAGAACATCACGACTGACAGCGCGATCCACACCGGCGCCCAGCCGTTCGGGGCGAAGCCTCCGTCGGCCGTGAGCTGGGCGAGCCCGGGTGCGGGGGTGTCCGGCAGGCCGAAGAGCACCAGCACCGCACCGACCAGGATGAAGACGAAGACGGCGATCACCTTGATGGAGGACAGGAAGAACTCCACGATGCCGAAGGAGCCGACGCTGATGAGGTTGATCGCGATGATCAGCGCGGCGAACAGCAGGATCCCGGCCCAGATCGGGATCGCCGGCACCCAGTAGGCGAGGTAGGCGGCGCAGGCCACCAGCTCCGCCCCGGTCACGCACACCGTGACGATCCAGTACAGCCACCGGGTGAGATAGCCCCAGAACGGGGAGAGGTAGTGGGCGGCGAGGGTGCCGAAGCCGCCGCGCACGGGATGGCGGGAGGCCATCTCCCCCATCGCCAGCGCGACGGTGGCGGCGATCAGGGAGCCGAGCGCGAAGGAGATGATCACCGCAGGGCCGGCGATGCCGATCGCTTCGCCGGAACCGAGGAACAGGCCGGTGCCGAGCGCGGAGCCCATGGCGATCATGGCCATCTGGCCGTGGCCGAGGGATCGTGCGAGGGAGCCGTGAGGCGTGGACACGGTGTCACGGGGTGGAGAAGTCACCGCTCGAGCGTAGCCCCCGCGAGTCGCGCCCTCACGCCCGGCCGATCCGATTCACATCATTGCGGGGAGCTCACGCCCCGCGGTAACGGTCGATCGCCTCCTTGGCCTCCTTGAGACCCGCGCCGGTGTGCTCGCGATACGCCTTGATGGCCTGGATGGTCCGACCCTCGGCGACCAGGCGCACGCACTCCTCAGGCATGCGGGGGCCGACGCCGCTCTCCAGCTCGCGCAGCTCTGCACTGCTCACGCCAGCGCGCGCGGCGAGCTCGTCCACGAGTCCCTCGAGGTCGCGGACCCGTGCCTGGAGCGTCTCGATCTGCTTCTGCTGCTGCCTGCTGCCGAACATGGGGGCCTCTCTCTGACTGCAGCGCTCGCACTGCAGAGTTCTCACTGCAGCGCTCTCACTGCATAGGTCGATGGATCAGGGCGAAGGTCACGGGGTCGCCGCTCGCGGAGAGCGTGGGGTAGAGCTGGGCCTCGAAGGGTGCCGGGCTGGCGTCCTGGGTGCCGGTGCAGCGCACCCCGGTGTGGCCGGTGCTCTCGCCGACGATGCCTTCGCAGGTCTCGAGCGTATCGCTCAGGCCGAGGCTCTCGAGCTCGGCCTGGACCCGTTCGACGAGTCCCTCCTGCTCGAGCAGCGCCGGGTCGTCGAAGAACAGCGCGGTCGGGCCGTAGTGGACGCTGACCTCGGTGTCCATCACCATCTCGGCCTGGACCTGGGCGAGCTGGCCGGCGACCACCAGGGAGTGGTCCTCCTGGCCGGAGACTCCGCTGAGCACCGGGTAGGCCGTGACCGGGTCCTGGGTGGAGGTGACGGTGCAGTCCACCGGGCTGCTGCTACCGCCCTTGAGGGTGTCCTCGCAGGTGACGTCCGCCGGTTCCACGCCCGCGACTCCGGCGGCGATCTCGGCGAGGCGGTCCGGTGCGACGTCGCTCCCGGGGGAGTCGTCGGTGGCCATCGGCGCGAGGCTCAGCACCGGGAACTCACCGACCGGGACGTATCCCTCCGAACGACCCTCGCCTTCGGTGGTCGCCGTCCCCTCCGTCGTCGCGGCTCCTGTCGGTGCAGCCGCTGCCGTGGTCTGCGCAGGAGTCGCTGAGTCCTCGTCGTCCCCTCCGCCGCTGCAGCCGGACAGTGCGAGGGCGAGTGCTGCGGCACCGGCGGCGGCGAGAACCGAGAATGGTCGTCGGGTCGTGCGCATGCGTCCCCCTGCTGCTCGTGCGGTGCGGCGTCCCGGGCTGCTCAAGTCCCCCGCAGAACGTACCCCATCAGGGTCGATGCAAAGAAGCGCCCCGCACCATCGCTGGTGCGGGACGCTTCTGGCCGGCCCGAGGGCCGAGGGGCTGATCAGGCCTGGGCTGCAGCGCCCTTCGCCGCGATGACCTGCACGAGCAGGTTCGCGAAGATGTCCTCGTGGAGACGGACGGTTGCCCTGTGCTCGCCGAGCGAGCGGATCGGGGCCACGAACTCGACCGTGCGACGGTCGATGTCCTTGTCGAAGATCGCCTTGACGCCCTCGGCGACCTCCTTGGAGGAGACCGCACCGAAGAGACGGCCGTTCTGGCCGGCGCGCTCGGCGATGACGACGGGCTTCGACTCGAGCGAGGCCTTCAGTGCCTGCGCCTCTTCGATGCTGGCGATCGCACGCTTGCCGCGTGCCGCACGGATCTGGTCGAGCTGACGCTGACCGCCCTTGGTCCACGGGGTCGCGAGACCGCGGGGCATGAGGAAGTTCCGGGCGTAGCCGTCCTTGACGTCGACGATATCGCCGGCGGCGCCGAGACCCGAGACCTCGTTGGTGAGGATGAGCTTGGTGGTCATGTGTTTCCCTTCCTCGCTCAGCGACCGGAGGTCGAGTACGGCAGGAGAGCGATCTCGCGGGCGTTCTTCACGGCCCGCGCGATCTTGCGCTGCTCCTGGACGGACACGCCGGTGACTCGGCGGGCGCGGATCTTTCCGCGGTCGGAGACGAACTTGCGCAGCAGCGCAGCGTCCTTGTAGTCGACGGTCTCGACTCCCGCGGCCTTCAGCGGGTTCTGCTTCTTCTTCGGGGGACGAAGTGAGGGCTTGGCCATCGTGGTGCTCCTTCTTTCTGAGGGGAGCCCGGGCATGCACCCGGGATGGAATGGATCAGTGTGTTGCGTCGATCGCCGAGGCGATCAGAAGGGAGGGTCGTCGTACCCGCCCTGGTTGCCGCCGCCGGCCCAGGGGTCGGCTGCCGGGGCGCCCTGCGGCGCACCCTGCGGCGCGTTGCTGTAGCCGCCCTGACCACCCTGGTTCCCACCGTAGCCACCCTGGCCACCGCCCTGCGGGGCGCCGCCGCCGAAGCCGCCACGGCCGCCTCCGCCGCCGCCGCCGCGCTGGACCTTGGTGGCCTTCGCGGTGGCGTACTTGAGGGAGGGACCGATCTCGTCGACGTCCAGCTCGATGCTGGTGCGGTTGTTGCCCTCACGGTCGGTGAAGGAGCGCTGCTTGAGACGCCCCTGCGCGACGACGCGGGAGCCCTTCTCGAGCGATTCCGCCACGTTCTCCGCGGCGTCGCGCCAGATGGAGCAGCGCATGAACAGCGCCTCGCCGTCCTTCCACTCGTTCGACTGACGGTCGAAGGTGCGGGGGGTGGACGCGATGGTGAACGACGCGACCGCAACGCCGGACTGCGTGAAACGCAGCTCGGGGTCGGCGGTCAGGTTGCCGATCACCGTGATGACGGTGTCATTCGCCATGGGGGCTCCTCTGCTCCAGGATGGGGTGGGGTGGTGCGGGGGTCAGCGACCGCAGGTCACTTGGCGTCGTCGCGCGGGGCCTTGACCTTGTCGTCGAGACGCATGACCTTGGTGCGCATGATCGACTCGTTGAGCCCGAGCTGACGATCCAGCTCCTGGGCGGTCGATGCCTTGGCGGTGAAGTTCAGGACGATGTAGATGCCCTCGGACTTCTTGTCGATCTCGTAGGCGAACTTCCGCTTGCCCCAGACGTCGACGTTGTCGATGGTGCCGCCTTCGGTCGGAACGACCTGGACGAGCTTCTCGAAAGTTGTGGTGACGGTCCGTTCGTCGACGGACGGGTCGAGGATGACGACCATTTCGTACTTACGCATGTTCTTGTACCCACCTCCTGTGGTCTCTGCGGCCACGGTCTCTCCGTGGCAGGAGGGTTCATGCCGCCCGCTAGAGCATCGGCGATGCACGTCACGGACCGGCCCAGCCTACCTGCGCGCTGGACCATCGGCCAGAGGAGGCCGATGGGTGCGCGGCGCATCACAACGACGCATCACGGGTAGAGCGCGGTTCCCACGGGTGGAGCGCGGATCAGCTGCGTGGCGGACGACCCATCGCCTTCCTGACCCGGGCATACCAGCCCCCGGTGCTGATCCCGCCGGCGATCCCGCCGCCGGCGACCACCCCGGCGGTGCGACCCTGCAGCCGCGTCCCACAGCGATCGCAGAGCTTCCGACCGGTGATCGAGGTGTACGCCTTGCCGCGGATCTTCCTGCTGCACTGTTCGCATCGCATGGCTCGATGGTGCCACCCGAGCAGCCCGGCGGCGACCGATCGGTCCGGTCCCGTCGGCTCCTGCCCTCTAACCTGAGCCCATGACCAGCACCGACGAACGCACCACGCTGCGCCGCACCGTGACCACGACGGGTCTGTTCCTGTTCATCCTCGGGGATGTGCTCGGCGCGGGCGTGTACGTCCTGGCCGGGGAGATCGCCGGGATCGCGGGCGGTGCGCTGTGGGTGCCGCTGGTGGTCGCACTGCTGCTGGCGCTGCTGACCGCCGGGTCCTATGCGGAGCTGGCGACCAAGTACCCCAGGGCCGGCGGCTCGTCCCATTACGCGAACCGTGCGTTCGGACCTTTCGCCGGCTTCCTGGTGGGCTTCTGCATGCTCTCGGCGGGAGTGGTCTCGGTGGGTGCTCTGGCCCTGGGCTTCGCCGGGGACTACCTCGGGGCGTTCGTGAGCCTGCCGACCTTCCTGGTGGTGATCGTCTTCCTCGGCCTGCTGGCGGCGCTGAACACCCGCGGCATCTCCGAATCGCTCGGCGCGAACCGGGTCGCCACCGTGATCGAGGTGGGCGGTCTGCTGATGGTGATCGTGCTGGGCGCGATCGTGATCGGTCGCGGTGAGGGAGACCTGGGGCGGCTGACGGAGCTCGGCACCCCCGAGAACGGCCCGGTCGCCGCGGTGCTGGCCGGTACCGTGCTCGCCTTCTACTCCTACGTCGGCTTCGAGACCAGCGTGAACATCGCCGAGGAGACGAAGGACCCGTCCCGCTCCTACCCGAGGGCCCTGTTCGGGGCGCTGATCGTCACCGGCATCGTCTACGCCCTGATCGGCGTGGTCGCCGCGGCGGTGGTGCCCACCGAGGAGCTCGCCGGGTCCTCGGCGCCGCTCGCCCTGGTGGTCGAGGCTGCGGGGATCGTCCCACCCGTCGTGTTCAGCGTGATCGCGCTGATCGCTGTCGCCAACGGCGCGCTGCTGACCGGGATCATGTCCTCGCGCCTGGCCTACGGGATGGCGTCCGACGGCCTGCTGCCCAGGGTCCTCACCCGGCTCCTGCCGGCGCGGCGCACGCCGTGGGTGGCGATCCTCGCGACCACCGCCCTGTCGATCGTGCTCGCGCTGACCGGGACCATCGACGTGCTCGCCGGCACCATGGTGCTGCTCCTGCTGGTCGTCTTCCTCTCGGTGAATGCGGCCGTGCTGGTGCTGCGCCGTGACCGTCTCGAGCATCGCCACTTCCGGACCCCTCTCGTGCTGCCGATCGGCGGCCTGGCCTCGTGCCTGTTGCTGATGACGCAGGTCGAGTGGGCGGTGTGGCGGCTCGGGCTGCCGTTCCTGGCCGTCGCGGCGATCCTGGCCGGCATCGCAGCATGGCGGCGGCGCCGGGCCGGTGCGGACACCGGGGCCGACGCCGATGCGGGAGCCGACACCGCCGCCTGAGGCCCGCGCGCTCAGAGCACGGCGGGGAACCGCTCCCAGACCCGGTGCGACTCCATGAGCGCCGTGATCTCACCGAGCACGGCATGCCCGTCGTCGCCGAGGACGAGCCCCGCACCACCGGGAGCGGTGCGCGCCTCGAGCGCCTCGCGCCCGGGACCCCAGGCGCCGATCGCCTTGGCATGGCGCCAGCACTCGTCGATCAGCTTGCCGACCCGGGGCTCCACCTCTCCGGAACCCGGGGCCCCGGCCTTCGGATCGACCGAGGGGCGGGAATCCGGCGCGGTCAGCGGGTTGCCCGCGAGCAGCAGTGCGTCGAACTCGACCGACGCGGCGGTGCCGAAGGTGCGGCCCACCGGGACCCCTGCGAAGCGCGAGCCGTGCAGCGGGCAGTCCCAGGAGCGCTCCGCGTCATTCCAGCGCAGCACGCCGCCGAGGTGAGGGCACACCGCGGAGAGCGCGCAGGTCCTTCCCTCGACGGTCGAGATCGCGACCGGTCGGCCCTCGCTGCGGCCCACTGACCCGGTGCCCTCAGGCGGAGGGGACGACGGCAGCTCGTGCAGCTCAGCCTGTGCCCAGCCCCCGGCGAGCTGGGCTGCGACGTTCGCGCCCATCGCCGCCCCGGAGGCCAGGGCTCTGAGACCTGACCCCTCCTGCAGGGCGGGATGCCAGGTAGGGGCCTTCCCCTCGAGGAGTCCGGTCATAGCGAGCGCCGCGGCGACGCCGTTCGTCATCCCCCACACATCGAGTTCGGAGCCGGTCATCAGCGGCACCGTGCGGTCGATCCCCCGGACCTTGGCCGCTCCGGCGAGGAGCATCGATCCCAGCACCGGCAGGGCCCGCGGATGCCGCAGCGGGTACAGGGATCGGGGATTCTCGTGCGCGTAACGGTACGGGTGGGCGGCCAGCTCGGCATCCTGCGGATGCAGGTGGACGGGCACTCCGAGGCGCTGCACGAGCCGTCGCGAGGTGCCGACATGGTCGAAGTGCGCGTGGGTGAGCACGAGAGCCCGCAGATCCTCGGGGCGATGGCCGAGCGTCCGCAGAGCGGCGCCGAGCTCGTGCCAGACGCCGGGCAGGCCCGAGTCCACGAGGGTGAGCCCGGACTGCCCTTCGATGAGATAGCAGTTGACGTGCGCGTACTCGATCAGGTGGACACCGGGAACCACATCGATGGTGAGCATGTCTCCTCCTCGCTAAATGTGCGAGGAGGCTACGCGGAGCACCGCCACGGGGTCACGAGCCGAGCGGTCGGCAGCGGCAGCGTGGCAGCGGAGGCAGCAGCGACTGAACCGGCGGTTCAGTCCTCCGGCGGACTCTCGTCGCCGTCGCCCTCGACGCGTCCGGCGCTGGTGTCCGCGCCGCCCTCCGTCTCGCTGGTGGGCTCCTCGGTGGGCTGCGTGTTCTCGCCGCCGTTGCCGGGCTTGGTGGTCGGATCCGCTGGCTTCTCGCTGGGTTCCTCGGACGGCTCCTCGCTGGGCTCCTCGGAGGGTTCCTCGCTCGGCTCCTCCGAAGGCTCCTCGGACGGCTCCTCGCTGGGCTCCTCAGAGGGCTCCTCGGAGGGTTCCGGCGCCTCGGTGGTGGGCGGAGGGGGCGGCGGCGTGTAGCTCCGCTCACGGGTCTCGTTGTCCAGCGTGACCTCTTCGGCGAAGTCGAGCATCTCCTGGCCCTCGAGCGAGGGCGCCATGATGTCGCCCCAGATGTCGGTGGGGAAGGTGCCGCCGGTCATGCTGCGGGCGCCGCCGAAGGGGGTGAGGGACTCCTCGGAGCCGTCCTGGCCGGGCTGGAACATGCCCACCGCGGTCACCAGCTGCGGGGTGAAGCCCACGAACCAGGCGGAGCGGAAGCTCTCCGAGGTGCCGGTCTTGCCCGCGACCGGGCGACCGTCCATGGTGTCCAGCAGCGATCGTGCGGAACCCACCTTCGGCGGGCCCTGCAGGGCGACGGTCGCGTTGATCGCCACCTCCTCGTCCATCGCCTGGGTGTCCGTGCCCTCGTGCTGGTAGCGCGAGGAGCCGTCGGGCCGGGTCACGGACTCGACGATGAAGGCGTCCCGGTGCACGCCGCCGGCGGCGATGGTCGCGTAGACCTCGGCCATCTCGACGACGGTCGGCGAGGCGGAGCCCAGCACGTTGGAGGGCTCGGCGTTCAGGCCGGGGGTGCCCTCGGGCAGGCCCAGCGAGATCGCCGTGTCCATGGTCCGCTGCGGGCCGATCTCGAGGTTCGCCTCGGCATAGGCGGTGTTGATCGAGCTGGCGGTGGCCTTCTCCAGGCTCACCCGGCCGTAGTCGACGTCGTTGAAGTTGTTGACCTCCCAGCCGCCGGGGACATCGGGGAAGTCCTTCGGGGAGTTGCCGTCCCAGCGGGAGTCCAGCGGGAAGCCGTCCTCGAGCGCGGCGATCAGGGTGAAGGTCTTGAAGATCGAGCCGGCCTGCATCCGTGACTGGGTGGCGTCGTTCTGCGCCTGGGCGACGTAGTCCGGACCGCCGTACATTCCACGGATCGCTCCGGTCGACGGGTCGAGGGTCACGGTGCCGACGCGGTTGTTCTCGGGCCGGTCCTCCGGCAGGTTCTCGACCGCCTGGACGGTGTTGTTCTGGATCGTCGGATCGATCGTGGAGACGATCGTGAACCCGCCGGTGTTGATCTCGTCCTCGGTGAAGCCCGCCTCGATCAGCTCTCCCCGCACCTGGGCCAGGAGGTAGCCGTTGGTGCCTCCGAGCGAGTTCTCGTTGCGCGGTGCGATGGTCTCGGGGAAGGTGAGCGCGTCACCCTCCGCGGCGGTCAGCTGGCCCTCGTTCACCTGCCGGGTGATCACCCGGTCCCAGAGGCGGGTGGCCTCCTCGGGGTTGTTCGCGGGATCGTAGGTCGACGGGGCGGGGATCACAGCCACCAGCAGCGCTGCATCAGCGTCGGTGAGCTCGGTGGCGTCCTTGCCGAAGTAGGCCTGCGACGCCTCCTGGACGCCGTAGGCACCGCGTCCGAAGTAGATGGTGTTGAGGTAGCGGGAGAGGATCTCGTCCTTCGACAGCTGCTGGTCGATCTTCAAGGCCATGATTGCTTCCTTGGCCTTGCCCACGTAGGACGTCTCGGTGCCGGTGTAGTACCGCTCGACGTACTGCATGGTGATGGTCGACCCGCCCTGACGGGCGCCGCCCTGGAGGTTGTTGACCATCGCCCGCACGATGCCTCGCGGCGAGACGCCTCGGTTCTCGTAGAAGCTCGAGTCCTCGCTGGCCACGACCGCCTGCTTGATGTTGTCCGGGATCTCGTCGGCCGGCAGCTCGGTGCGGTTCACCTCGCTGAACTGGCCCATCTCGGTCTCGCCGTCCGCGTAGTACACGCGGGAGGTCTGGGCCAGGGCGAAGTCCGAGGGCTCGGGCACCTCGGTGTCGTTGTACAGCCAGACGGCGAAGCCGAGTCCGGCCAGCACCATCAGCGCCATCGCACCGACGATCATGCGCAGCGAAGGGATCCAGCGCCAGGGGTTCTTCGCCCCGGCCCGCGGGTAGTTCAGGAAGTTGGTGGCCGCTGCCTTCTTCTTGCGTCCCTTCGCGGAGCCCCTGCCGGCGGAGGTGGCTGCGGCAGTGCCGGCGTGGCGCGCGTTGACCGAGGTGTGGCGGGTCGGAGCCTTCGCGCCAGCGCTGCTCTTCGCGCGAGCGCTGTTCTTCGCTCCAGCGCTGTTCTTCGCCGAGGCGGTGCGGGAGCTGCCCTTGGCGGCGGTGGCCCCCGAGGCGGAGCTGCGGCCGGTGCGGCTGGCGCCCTTGGCGTCGGAGCTCTTCGCAGAGGCTGCCTTGGCGGGCTTGGCACCGGACGTCGAGGAGGATGCGCGGCGCACACCGGCGGCGCGACGTGCACCACCGCCCGCCGAGTTCTTCGACGAGCCGCGGGACGAGCGTCGGGAATCGCTCATGACTGCTCCTGGTCCTACGAGGGGGCGGACGGTTCCGCGCGCACCGCTGGTGCACGGCCTCCCAGTATGAGCACGACGTCCCGGCCGACGGAACTCCCTGGCGTCGAAGCACACAGGGTGTGCACGTCCGGTGCGGCCCTGCTCACACCTGCCGGGCGGCCCACCAGGCGCGGAGCTCCTCGATGGCGCGCTCCTCGCCCAGCGGACCGTGCTCCATCCGCAGTTCGAGCAGGTGCTGATAGGCCTCTCCCACCACCCGGCCGGGCGGGAGGTCCAGGATCTGCATGATCCGGTTGCCGTCGAGGTCAGGACGGATCTTCCCGATCTCCTCCTGCGTGGCGAGGTGGTCGATGCGCGCCTCGAGCTCGTCATAGGCGAGGGCGAGGGAACGGGCCTTGCGGCGGTTGCGGGTCGTGACGTCGGCGCGGGTGAGGCGATGCAGCTGCGGCAGCAGGTCGCCGGCGTCGGTGACATAGCGGCGCACGGCGGAGTCGGTCCATGGCGACTCGACATAGCCGTGGAAGCGCAGGTGCAGCTCCACCAGGCGGGCGACCTTCTTGGTGGTGTCCTTGTCGAAGGTCAGCGCGCGCATCCGCTTCGCGGTCATCTTCGCCCCCACCGTCTCGTGGAAGCGGAAGGTGACCACGCCCCCCTCCTCGAAGCGCCGGGTGGCGGGCTTGCCCACGTCGTGCATCAGCGCGGCCAGGCGGAGCACCAGGTCAGGGCGCTCGCAGGGACCTCCGGAGCCGGCCGGGGACTCGAGGTCGATCGCCTGGTCGAGCACCGTGAGCGTGTGCTGGTAGACGTCCTTGTGGTGGTGGTGCTCATCGACCTCGAGCTGGAGTGCGGGCAGCTCCGGCAGCACGTGCGCGGCCAGGCCCAGAACGGTCAGCAGCTCGAGCCCGCCCCGCGGGTCGGCGCCCAGCATGAGCTTGACCAGCTCTTCACGGACCCGCTCGGCGGAGACGATCGTGATGCGTTCCGCGAGCTGCTCGATCGCGTCGGCCGTCGTGTCCTCGATCCGGAACCCGAGCTGGGAGACGAAGCGCACCGCTCGCATCATCCGCAGCGGGTCGTCGGTGAAGGACTGGGCGGGGGCGACAGGGGTGCGCAGCAGGGTGCGGGCGAGGTCGCCCAGCCCGTCGAAGGGGTCCACCAGCTCGAGCGAGGGGAGCCGCACCGCCATCGCGTTGACGGTGAAGTCCCGGCGGGACAGGTCGCCCTCGAGGCTGTCGCCGTACTCGACCTGCGGTTTGCGGCTGGTCGGGTCGTACGACTCGGTGCGATAGGTGGTGATCTCGACCTTCACCCCGTCGCGCACCCCGCCCAGGGTGCCGAAGTCGCGGCCCATGTCCCAGATCGCACCCTCGCGCGTCCATCCGCGCAGGATCGCTTCGGTCTCGTCGGGCCGGGCGGAGGTCGTGAAGTCCAGGTCGGCGCTGGAGCGTCCCAGCACTGCATCCCGCACCGGACCACCCACCAGGGCGAGTTCGTGCCCGGCCGCCTCGAACAGCCGTCCCAACTCGTGGATCTCCTCGGGCAGCGCCCGGAACATGGAGGCCGCCCGGGTGCGGGCGGTGTCGAGGCGCGCGGCGGTCTCGTCGACGGGATCGGTCACGGGAGGTCCTGTCCTGGTTCGGTGCGGTGCTGTTCAGTGCGGTGGCGTTGTAGAGGTGTCGTGCACCTGCAGGCCCCTACGGTAGCGGCCGCTTACAGTGTCACCATGCCGTCGTTCCCGCTGTCAGTGCGCCCGGTGCTCGCGGCGCTGCTGACGGCACTGGTCATGTCCTCATCAGTGCTGGTGAGCGGCTCGGCGACCCTGATTCCTGCTGCGCATGCGGCGCCGGCGCCGCCTGCTGCACCTGCCCCCGCGGCACCGCCGGGCACGAGCGCGGATGCTGCCGTGAGCATGGATCTCGTCTCTCTCACCCCGACTTCCCTCGCGCCGGGCGGGACTCTCGAGGCGCAGGTCGAGGTGACCAACACCTCCTCCGAGCCGCTGTCCGACCTATCCCTCGATCTGCGCACGCGCAGCGCTCGGGTGACGGATCGAGCCGTCCTGGCCGACTGGCAGTCCAACAGCTCCCCCGACACCTCCGGGACGGTGCTCGCCAGCTCACCCGCGCAGCCACACCTGGCGCCCGGGGAGAAGACCCTGCTCACCGTGCAGATCGCAGCGGAGGAGCTGGACTACTCCGCAGAGCCCTACTTCTGGGGCACCCGGCGGCTCTCGCTCACCGTCACGTCGGAGGAGCAGCCGCTGAGCACCCTGCGCACCTTCGTGGTGTGGCGGCCCGCGGACGCCACCGACACCATCACCCAGTCGGTGCTGCTGCCGCTCGCCTCGGAGGATGCCTCTGCCGCGGTGAGCGACCCGGAGGCGTTCGCGAGGTCCTCCGAGGCGGGCCGGCTCGCGTCGGTGCGGGGCCTCGCAGAGCGCGAGGACGTGGACTGGTGGCTCGATCCGGCGCTGCTGGATCCGCCGCAGATGCCCCTCGAGAGCGATGCCGACGGGCCGGCCGAGGGCGATGCGGACGAGGACCTCCCACTCGGCCCGGTGCGTGAATACGCGCCCGATCCACGCTCCGCCGAGCTCGCCGCCCTGCTCGAGGAGTCCGTCGGCGAGCGGACCGTGCTGGCGATGCCCTATGCCCAGGCGGACCCGGTCAGCCTGCAGCGGGCGGGGGTCGAACGCCTCGCCGGGGTGGTCCATGATCGGGGCGATCAGGTCTGGGAGGAGCACGGGATCGAGCCCCGTGCCGCAGCACTGCCGGTGGACGGCGCCGTCGCCGATCCCGAGCAGCTGGACTCCGTGCTCGCCGCGGGCGGGACCTCCGCCATCATCCCCGCCAGCTCGCTGCGGGAGTCCCTGAGCTCCACCGTCACCCCGAGCTCGGTCGGCATCTACGAATCGGCGCGCACCCCCGGCGCCCAGCTCCAGCTGCTGACCCCTGACCCTGAGCTCTCCGCCGAGTTCTCGCTGCTCACCGAGGGGTCCGATGCCGAGCAGACCCAGCAGCGGCTCCTCGCGGAGACCGCGACCATCGCCTCCGAGTACGCCAGCGCACCCCGACATCTGCTGATCTCCCCCTCGGCGGATGCGGTGCTGGACCCGGCGGCGGCCAGCGCCGCGCTGGATGCCCTGGCGGAGGCACCCTGGATCGAGTCCGGCCGCACCAGCACCCTGCTCGATACGGCCGATCACCAGGACTGGACCACGGACCCGCGCAGCGAGAGCGAGGAGCTGTACGCCCTGGGACGAATCACCCCCGAGGACGTGCACCCCAGCGGGCCCACCGACAACGGGCGCTGGGGCACGCTGGCGGAGGCAGAGGAGCCTCAGCTGCTGGATCCCGCCGCGCTGACCGAGCTCGATGCCGCCTGGGAGCAGGTCGACACGCTAGCCGCGGCGATGGACGACGACTCCCCGCTGGATGCGTCCCAGCTCGAGATCCTGGCCGGCACCTCGATGCGCTGGCGCGGCGAGCCGGAGATCCCGGCAGCCCGCGCCGAGGATGCCTCCGCCCGCGCCGCGCAGCTCCAGGACCGCATCGAAGTGGTTCCCGCCTCGGGGTACAACGTCATCTCCGACGCCGTGAGCGTCCCGATCACCATCAGCAACGACCTGGACACCCCGATCACGGTGCGCATCCAGGTCACCTCCGACCGTCCCCTGGTGAAGATCGGTGAGTCGAAGGTGGTGGAGATCCCCGCTCGGGGCCAGATCGATGCCGCCGTGGACGTGGAGGCGATCGCCAACGGCACCGTCACCCTCACCACCGTGCTCACCACGGAGGATGGCCGCGCCCTCACCTCCCCGGTCGACGTCCCCCTGACGGTCAACCCCTCCTGGGAGAACTGGACCACCCTGCTGCTGGTGATCGCGATGGGCCTGCTGGTCGTCGTGGGAGTCGCGCGGGCCCGCCGCACCGGATCCTCGACCCGGGCACCGGCCATCCGCGGTCCCGAGGACCCGGTGGAGCTCTCCCGCTCCGGCCGCTCCACGCTCGACACCAGCGCCGCCGAGGAGGTCTGGTCGCGCAGAGCGGACACCAGCACCAGCACCGACGCGACCCCAGATCCAGACCCGAGCACAGCGCACCAGAGCACGACGGACCAGAACGAGGAGGGCCACCGATGAGCACAGCCCGCCGAGTCCAGCACGTCCCTCGCCATCGACGCCACGGCACCCCCTCGAGCCGCTCGACCCTGCTGCGGGCCAGCGTCCTGATGGCCGCGGGGTCGATGGTCTCGCGTCTGCTCGGCTTCGTGCGGAACTTCATGTTCGGCATGATCCTGAGCGGTTCGATGTCCGCGGCGGCCAACGCCTTCAGTGCTGCGAACACGCTGCCCAACACCATCTGGCTGCTGGTGGGCGGCGGCACTCTGAACGCGATCCTGGTGCCCGCGATCGTCCGCGCGGTGAAGCGTCCGGACCGCGGCAGCGACTACATCTCGCGCCTGATGACCCTGGTCGCGGTGGTGTCGCTCGGAATCACCGCCGCCTGCCTGGTCGCGGTCCCGCTGCTGCTGACCCTGACCAGCGGCCTGCTGCCCCCCGCGACGTACGCGCTCGCGGTGCAGATGGGCTACTGGATGATGCCGCAGATCTTCTTCTCGGCGCTGTACGTGATGTGCGGCCAGCTGCTGAACGCGCACGATTCGTTCGGGCCGTACCAGTGGGCGCCGGTGGTCAACAATCTCATCGGCATCCTCGGTGCCGCGCTGTTCCTGGGCGTGTGGGGCACCGTCGGCGATCCCGGCCAGTGGACGATGTCGATGATCGTGGCGATCGCCGTGATCAACGTGGGCGGCTCGGCCGCGCAGGTGCTGTTCCTGTTCTGGTACGTCAAGAAGCTCGACCTGCGCCTCCGCCCGAAGTGGGGCCTGCGCGGGCTGGGCCTGGGCAAGCTCAGCCGGATCGGGCTGTGGTCGCTGGCGATGCTTGGCCTCGGGCAGCTCGGCATCTGGGCATCCCGCTGGGCCACCGGCGGTGCGGTGCGGATGACGGAGCACTACCAGGATCAGCCGGAGCTGGCGGCACGCTATCCGGCGCTGCTCACCATGGAGTGGGCCTACCTCGCGTTCATGATCCCGCAGGGCATCATCGCGGTCACCCTGGTCACTGCCGCCTTCCCGGCGATCTCGCGCCATGCCGCTGAGTCGGACCACGCCGGCGCGCTGGCCCGCTACTCCGAGACCAACCGGATGCTCGCGGTGCCGATGATGCTGTGCACCGCCGTGTTCATCTCCCTGGCCGGACCGATCATGTGGGTGATCGGCGGCGGCACGGCGGAGATCGGCGCCCGAGCCAACGGCACCGTGCTGATCGCCTACATGCTCGGGCTGGTGCCCTTCGCGTCCCTCTATCTCATCAAGCGCGTGTTCTACGCCTACGAGGATGCCCGCACCCCGTTCATCGCCCAGTTACCGATCGCCGTGGTCACGGTGCTCTCGGTGCCGATCATCCTGACGATGGTCGATCCGGCATATGCGGCGATGGCCGCGGCCGGCTCCACCAGCCTCGGAAGCCTGCTCGCGTGGCTGCTGGGCATGTGGCAGCTGCGCCGGCTCGCGGCCCGGCACGACACGCTCCCGCCGAGTGCAGCGTCCGGGGCGCTGATGTTCGGGAAGCTCGCGGCAGCCGCTCTGGTGAGCTGGGCTCTCGGCACCGCGCTGGTACGCCTGGCGGACGATCTGTTCTGGACCCACCGGGCCCTCGCCGTGCTGCTGGGCGCCCTGGTGGCAGGGGTGATGGTGGTGGTGTTCACCGCGGTTGCCTACCTGCTGCAGGTGCCGGAGGTGCGCCACCTGGTCGACGCCGTGCAGCGTCGGCTGCGCCGGTTCACCCACCGCGGCAAGGTGGTGGGCTCGTAACATGGTCGATGCACGTGACGGGCACACCCCCGCCGGACGACGAGAAGGACGGGCCGTGAACACGAATTCAGAGCCGGACGCATTGCGGTCCCGGTGGACGCTGGAGGGCACGATCCCTCTGACCGGCGTCGCCGAGGGCGCCTCATGGCGTCGTGCCCGATCGGTGGCGACCGGTCAGAGCGTGGTCCTGTACATCGTGCACGGCGACACCGCCCTGGAGGCCGCCGACGCGGTCCGCCGCGCGTATCTCGTCGACGACCCGCATCTGCTGCCCGTCCAGGAGATCGTGGTGCTCGACGATCCACGGGAGACCTCCTCGGAGCAGCCCTCCTCCGGGAATGCGCAGGGGCCGACGACGGTGGTGGAGTATCTGCTGCCCCCCGCACCGCCGCTCGCGGCGCTGCTGGCCCGCGGCCCGCTCCACCCGGAGACCGCCCGCGCGATCATCGGCGAGGCCGCGACCGGCCTCGAGGCCGCCCGACGCCGCGGCGTGCGCCATCAGCTGCTCGACTCCAACCGGGTGTTCGTCGATACCCGCTCAGGCGCTGTCTTGATCCTCGGGATCGGGGTGGAGGCCGCGTCCCATCCCGGCCTCGACAGGTCCCGCGAGGTGGCCTCCTTCCAGGACACCGCGGCCCTGGTCGCGCTGCTGTACCGGGCGCTGACGGGCCGCAGCCCGCGGCACGACGCCCAGGGGAACGTGCCCCGGCCCTCCACCGTGGTGGACACCGAGATTCCCCAGGACCTGGATCTGCTGTGCGACCTGGTGCTGAATGAATCGGCCGACGAGATCCCCGAGACCACTCGCGGACTGATCGAGGCGCTCGAGCCGTGGCAGTCCATCCCGGTGACCCTCGAGGCATATCCCCGCCGGGCACCGCAGGAGCCCACACCGGCCGGGACCCCGGAGCCTTCGCCGTCGGACGCCCCCGAACCTTCCTCGGAGCTTGCCCCACCACCGGTGGAGGCCACGCCCGAGGCCGCGCCCACGGAGGACGGGGCGCAGCCCGCAGCGGACGGGACGCAGGACGGCGGCGAGGGCGAGGACGAGCTGCTCGAGAGCACAGCATTGATGCAGGCCGTGCCCGACGAGGACACGATCGCTCAGGCGCCGTCCGACAGCCCGACTGAGAGCCCGGTTGAGAGCCCGGTTGAGAGCCCGGCTGAGAGCTCTGCCGCTGCACCGGGCGCCGGTTCCGCCAGCGCTGCGGGCGCGACCGGCGCCGCAGCAGCGTCCGGTGCCGCAGCAGCGACGGGTGCCGCGGGCATCGCAGCGGCTGCTGCAACCCCGACGCAGCCAACCTCCGGCAGCGAGAGCTATCACTACGGTTCTGCCGACGCTGATCTCACTTCCGACGGTTCAGCGCCTGACGTCGACGCCTCACCTTCCGCAGCGGCAGAGGACCAGACCAATCAGGCCGAAGCAGCCGACGAGGCTGCCAAGGCTGACGCGGCCGACGAGGCGGCTCGCCAAGCGGCCCTGGCCAGGGCCGAGGAGGCCCGGCGCGCCTCCTCAGAAGCGAAGGCTCTGGTCACAGACCTGCAGCTCGACGAGAAGCGATCCAGCAGCCCCTTCCCGGGCCACCTGGAGATCACCCTCCCGACCCGGCCGCAGCCGACGTCGGGCCCGGCAGCGCCCACGGACCCTGCTGCAGCTACGGGCCCAGCGGCGAACGGGGCGGCCACGCACCCGGCGCCATCGTCCGAGGAGCCTCCATCCGCAGCGCGATCGTCCGAGGGACCATCCTCTGAGGAGCCGTCCGCCCGCGCGGCCGGCGCGTCCAGCGCCCTCCCCGCAGGAGGCCTCACCGCCGGTGCCGCTGCAGGCACCGCTGCTGGCGCCGCTGCGGCTGCTTCTGGCACAACTGCCGCTGGCGGAGCGAACGCCGCCGACCTGCCATCGCGTTCCTCCGGCACCCACTGGCCGGTGGCCCACGGTGCGGAGCAGGCTGACGCCCCGACTCTCGCTCCCGACCAGTCCCCGTCGGGTTCCGACGTGCGAGCGCAGCAGCCCCCCGCTGCGCCCTCGGAGATCAGCGTCGCCTCCACCCCGGACCATTCAGCGCCGATCCCCGCGCAACCGGTCGTCCACAGTGCTGACGAGCAGTCGGTCGCTCCGGTTCCGGTCTCCGGTCGCACAGCATCCCTCGCACCCGTCCGAGAAGACGGACCGATCGTGGTCCATGGTCGAGATCGCACTCGGTTCGACGACACCCCCGACGAGAGCACCGCGCCCTTCGCCCGCAGCTCGCTGCTGCGAGATGTGGTCGGGGTGGCCGTGGATGCCGACGCTCCGGAGACCTTCACCATGGGTCCCCGCGATGAGGAGAAGCGTTCCCTGCAATCGCAGTGGATCATCATCGGCGGCGCCATCGTGGTGATGGTCGCACTGGTCATCGCGCTCACCTCGATCACTCGCGACCTCAGCGGGATCCTGGAGGACCCGCTGGCCACCTCCGCACCCGCGGCAGAGGCCCCCAGCGCGGAGCAGACCGGCGAAGCCCCGGTCGAACCGACCGCCGAGGCGACCGAGGATCCCGCCCTTCCCGCACCCGAGGTCACCGGTGTCGAGCTCTTCGCCGAGGGGAGCGATCGGGAACCCGACCACACCGACCAGCAGGAGCTGCTCACCGACGGTGACCCCGCGACGTTCTGGTCCACGAAGCACTACGGGAGTCCCGACTACGGAGGCCTGAAGGAGGGCGTGGGGATCCGCCTGAACTTCGCCGAGCCCTCGACGCTCACCGCAGTGACCCTCACCACCGCACGCAACAACGGCGGCACGATCGAGCTGCGGGCCGTGAACGACGACGGCTCCCTCGGGGACGTGCTCTCGACCGGCGAGCTCGCCGGGGACGGGGAGGTCCGGCTCGAGACCCCTGAGCCCTTCGAGGCCGAACGGGTCGCGCTGTGGATCACGGAACTGCCCCCGGACAGCAACGAGACCGGCCGGTTCCGCGCCCGCATCGCAGAGATCCAGGTCGAATGACCTCGCGGTCCCCCCGTCCTCCATCCCCCCGCAGGGGGACGGAGAGCGCTGCGCGTCAGGTCACGGTCCTGGGCATCCCCATCCCTCTGCTGCTGATCGCGCTGCTGGTCGCTGGCCTGCTGGGGATCCAGCTCGCCGGCGCGCTGGAACGAGCCACCACCAGCAGCTCCCACTCGGCGTCGACCTCGGTCGACTCCCTCGCCGGAAGCGGGAAGAATTCGGCGGGCGTTCCCGTTATCACTGAGACGACGCTCGGCACAGAGGTGCAGCGTTTGATCGACACCGGCACCATCCAGCCGATGACGAGCTTCGATGCTGCACAGTGCCTACGGGAGCAGAACATCCCGGAATCGATCCTGATCATGGAGGAGGTCGCGTGGGGCGGCGAGGAGACATCGAGCTGGTTGCTCGTCCACGGACCGATGGACCGCGAGACGTTGCGTGCCAACGGCGGAACCGTCTCCGCCACCGTGGTCCTTCCCGCCTGCGGCACTTCCGGGGACGGTACCTCGTCCCAGGAGAACAGGCTCTGGTCCGGTGACGTGATGATCGGCCCCCTCTGACCTCATGCGGCGAACGACCCACCCGCCGCGCAATACTCGATGGCGGTCCTCCCGCCGACCACCTACGACAGTTCCCATGGAAGGACACCCCCATGACGCAGCCCATCCAGGCGCTCAACATCCTCGGCGGCACCCCGCTGTCCACGCAGCCCGCCACAGCACCAGCCGCTGATATCGAGCAGGATGAGACGGTCCACGAGGTCGTCATCGTCGGCTCCGGCCCGGCCGGCTACACCGCAGCCATCTACACCGCGCGTGCCGAGATGAACCCGATCGTGATCGCCGGTGCCCTCGACGCAGGCGGCGCGCTGATGACGACCACGGACGTGGAGAACTTCCCCGGCTTCCCGACCGGCGTCCAGGGGCCGGAGCTGATGACGAATCTGCAGGAGCAGGCTGAGCGCTTCGGTGCCGAGATCATCTATGACGACGCGGTGCAGCTCGACCTGGAGGGTGAGATCAAGACCGTCACCCTCGACGACGGCACCGTCTACCGTGCGAAGGCGCTGATCATCACCACGGGTTCCGAGTACCGGAAGCTGGGAATCGACGGCGAGGAGGCGCTTTCCGGTAAGGGGGTCAGCTGGTGCGCCACGTGCGACGGATTCTTCTTCAAGGACAAGGAGATCGTCGTGGTCGGCGGCGGCGACAGCGCCGTCGAAGAGGCCACCTTCCTCACCCGCTTCGGCAAGTCCGTGACCCTGGTGCACCGCCGCGACGAACTCCGTGCCTCGAAGATCATGGCTCGCCGGGCCGAGGCGGATCCGAAGCTGAGCTTTGCGTGGAACAGCGAGCTGGTGAGCATCAACGGCATCGACAAGGTCGAGTCCGTGACGCTTCGGGACACTGTCAGCGGCCAGGAGCGCGTGCTCGAGACTTCTGCCGTCTTCGAGGCGATCGGGCACCTGCCCCGCACCGATCTGGTGCGCGGAAAGCTCGAGCTCGATGACGAGGGATACATCGTCTGCCAGGGCCGCTCGACCTTCACCTCCGTGCCCGGCGTCTTCGCTGCGGGAGACGTCGTGGACCACACCTACCGCCAGGCGATCACCGCGGCCGGGACCGGTTGCCAGGCGGCCCTGGACGCCGAGCGCTGGCTCGCGGACACGGCTGCCAACGCCCACGCCGAGCAGGTCCTGGCCGCCGCCGGTCAGTGACCTCCACGCCCCAGCAGACCACCACCGGCAGCCCTGAATCGCCGGTGGTGGTCCTGGTGAGCGCCTCGTGGGCTGGGCCGTCGCGCCCGGCGCCTACGGTGCTCAGGGAGCTCAGCCGGCGCTGGGGGCCGAGCATCCTCGCTCTGCTCGTCGAGGACCCCGAAGGCGACGTCCTCGAGCAGTGGGGTATCGACATGCTTCCCACCTGGATGAGATTCCGATCTGCTGCTCTAGAGGCCGCCCCCGATGACGCAGAGGAACGGCTCACCGTGTCGTCCCTGTGTGGTGTCACCCCGAATGGGGAGAGGCTCCTGCTGGAGGGGCCCTGGACGTTGACGCACCGACGCACGGGTGCCCTCGCCAAGCATGTGGTGGAGACGGAATTCGGACCGGACTCGCGGCACTGAGGGGGACGCACGTCCTGCTCCGCGGCTGTCAAATCACCTAGGACTGCAAGCGCTGACGTGCATGGATCAGGTTGTGCACAGTGTTGTCCACATGTCCGTCCACATTAGTGGACGGGTAGATCCACAGGGTTATCCACAATTGGGTGTGCACAAGTGGGGAAAGCCGTCGACCAGGCGCTTTGCTGGGAAAGCTGTCCTGACCTGCAGGAACACTGTCCAAGCGGCGGGAGATCGGCACCGCTGGTTCACGTGACCTTGCACATGCGCGTGTGACGACACCGAATCTGTACACCTGTCCAGATGTAGTTGTCCACAATGCTACGCACACTGTGCATGACGGGCACCGCCCGCTGCTTGACATGCATCTGCTGCCCGTAGCGAATGTGCACGAACGCCGTGGCCGCTGGCGGGGACTTTCCAAGTCTCGGGAGTCACGTGAAGCGACCGCAGGTGAAAGCGACGGCAGTGAACCGGCATGCACGCCTTGCCCTGCGGCCCGTGTGCGCGCAGCGCCCCTCCGGAAGAAACTGATCCCTCTCCGTCTGCTGCCGTAGGTCGACGTGGCTTGGGGAGAGTGGAGGAGTGCGGGCTCGGGTTCGGTGCGCCGATCGCGCAGTTCCTCGTGAAACCTGGACCGCGCGATGTGTTGCCTTCGCCGGCTCGCCGGGAGGGGCGTTACGTCCATGTTTCACGGGCAACATCGCGTCGCCGCCCCCCGCCGCGCAAGCACCGACCCTGCGCCGGGTGAAGCGTCGCGCCACGCTTTGTGCTGTGGTCGACTTCCACCGTGCCTCGGTCGGGCGCAGCCGGGCTCGGCCCATCCACGTTCCACGTGGAACTGAGTTCGAAATCATCAGTGATACCAAAGGCGGGTTGAGAGTTCGCTTGTACGACTAAGACCAGCCACCGCTCGGGCAAGTTTTCACCCGGGTAGCGATCCGCTGCGCCTTCCCCAGCACCGGCTCATCTAGCTACACACGTTTCACGGGGAACACAGAGTCGCGGTCGCACGTCGCCCTTAGCCCGTGCTGCGGAGCTGGCGAGAGCGGCCTACGGTCTACTACCCGTCCACGATTCACGGGAAACGAGGACGGCGAAGTGAACCCGGAGGCCGCCTCAGTGGGGACGTCGATCATGGTGGCCCGCCTCCAGAAAGGGCTCGTCCACAGCACAGACGCCAGGAGGGAAGTCCATTCCCCATTTGGCCAGCGGATTCCAGGCTCCGGCGACCACGGCGCTACCCCACACCTGGGGGACGTTTCACGCGAAACCATCGCAAGATCCCTAGTTCTCGCTTGATCCACGTGAAACGTTGATCCAAGGCGCTGTTGGCCCATGAGCTTGTCTCCTCCTCGCCGCCCTTCCTTGACCTCGCAGCAGTTCTATAGGCTTTCAAACGCTAATGACCGGTAGCCGCCTCACGGCACCGGCGCGCACGATATCGATGTTTCACGGGGAACGATAGGGAGGCGCGGCTTGCGAGGTCTCCCCGCTGACGAGCGGCCATAGGAGTCCGGGCCGCGCTCAGTCGTGTCGTTCCAGGCGAATCTCGACCTCCGGCGGGGGCCCATCTGATGCTGGCCATGTTCCACGGGAAACTGAGCTCGTGGGGCAACAGTTGGGAAGTGGCGATGCCCTGATGTCCGCCGTCGCCACCCCGGCAGCCTGCCTACCATGCACATCCCAAGCACGAACTCATACGCGTTCCACGCGGAACTCTCGCGAGGGCACAGTTCCACGTGGACCCCGCCATATCGCACCAAGTGAAGCTCTGGAGAGAAGATTCCGAAGGTCGCCGCCGAATCCAGGATCGGTCCAGGGCGCGAAATGTCGCCCCCCATCCCCGGTTCCCCGCTCTAGGTAGTGAACGTACGGGTAAGCGGGGCTCTCGAGTCGTCGCTTCCCGTGAAACGGTGACCATGCCCAGGGGCCGACCAATCCCTTCCAGCGTACGACCGACGTCGCCGAATCGATGGCTTGACGCTGCGTTCCGTGCGTTTGCGACCACGCAGAGATGACCGCACGCCAGCCCCCGTTTCACGTGAATCGCGGGGTTCGATCTAGGCTGCCCGTTAGCTGGACGACTGTCACGCCCATGTTCTTGAACCTACCGCCCAGGGAAGTAGGTGCACTAGTCCGTGTTTCACGTGAGTCGGACCTATCGCTGCCGGGCCGAATGTCGTCCGAGGCGAGCACGGACGTCACCACCCACATCGGCGTCGTCAGCAACACAACAATTCTCAGCCAGCCCGAGAGGACGTTTCGCGTGGAACGGCGCCAAAGAGCAGCCGGATCGGAGGGCTACTGGAGCACAGCCACAAGGTCCGGCAGTCGTGCCACGGTCGAAGATCCCCGGCGGCCTCGCCGGGGTAGCAGGGTCGCCTCGTACCCAAGGAGGGCTCTATCCACATGTCTGTACACAATGGTGGATAACCGAATAATGGGGCACTGACCTGTGCATACGCCGCTCAGACGGAGACGCTCTCTGCTTCTCCCAGAGCGGATAGACCACGACTACATAGATCAGCGCTTATGTGACCTGACTCACTTCGTGCAAGGTAACTGACATATGCGCCCACTACGTCGTGTCCGCGACCAGCACGTCCTTCAGTCTCTCCAAGCTCAGGGATCTGCCGGCGCGAGGGGCGATCGTTCTCTCGCAGGCGCCCGCTCGGTACCGGAATTCTCCAGGGCCGGGACTGCGTCCTCACACCAGGACCGCGGAACACTTGACGGGCCCCGCTGCGGTCACGAACAGACGCTGGACGCTGCTGACACTGAACAGCAAAGGAGGGGCTCGCAATATCTGCGGGCCCCTCCTGGTGTGCTGCTCGTGCCTGCTCAGTCTTGCGCGGCGTGCTCTCCATCGGGCAGGGGAATGTCCAACCCCATGTTCTCCACCAGACGCTCCAGATCCTCGAGGTTGCTGAACTCGAGGGTGATGCGCCCCTTGCGCTTGCCGACATCGATGCGGACGGGAGCTTCGAGGCGGTTGGAGAGACGACTGGTGAGGTCCACGACGTGCGGGTCATAGGTGGTGCGGCGAACGGTGCGGGTACCGGTCTCCTGGCCTCCACGAGCGACCAGACGTTCGACCGCGCGTACGGAGAGCCCTTCCTGCACGATGCGCTGTGCGAGCTCCTCCATCAACGTCGGGCTGTCGAGGGAGAGCAGAGCGCGGGCGTGACCAGCGCTGATCGCGCCGCTGGCGAGCCGGCGCTGCACCAGGGCGGGGAGACGCAGAAGACGCAGAGTGTTAGTGATCTGAGGGCGGGAGCGGCCGATGCGCTCACCGAGCTCATCCTGCGTGCACCCGAAGTCCTCGAGGAGCTGCTGATAGGCGTTCGCCTCTTCGAGCGGGTTCAGCTGAGTGCGGTGAAGGTTCTCCAGCAGGGCATCGCGAAGCAGGTCATCATCGCTGGTCTCGCGGATGATGGCGGGAATTGCGAGGAGCCCTGCTCGGCGTGCCGCGCGCCAACGGCGCTCACCCATGACCAGCTCGAAGGATTCGCCGTCTTCGGTGACGGGGATCGGGCGCACCACCACGGGCTGCAGTACGCCGACCTCACGCAGCGAGTAGGCGAGCTCATCGAGCTCGTCGTCGTCGAACATGGTGCGAGGATTGCGAGGATTCTCCCGCACCTCATGGATCGGGATCTCCGCGAACTCGGCCCCGGGAACACTGACCAGGCCACGGGTTCCGGTGAGCTCTGTCGGCGGCTCGTCGCTCCCGCTCTCGTCCTGCGCGATGTCGTCCTCTGAGTTCGCGGGCTCAGACTCAGGGGCAGCATCCTCGGAGTCCTCGGCAGTATCCGTGGGCTCCGGAGGGAGATCCGTGGGCTCCTCCGCGGGAGCCGGGGCGGGGGCGTCGGGCTGTGCAGGGGTCGACGTCACCGTCTCCACGTCGACGACCGGGCTGTCCTCGCTCTGGCGGGGCGTGGTCTCGCGCGGGGACGTCGTAGCCGTCCCTGCGGGCTCCGCAGTGGACTCAGAAGTGGCCTTCGCGGGAGACGACTTCGCCGAGGCGGGCTTCGAGGAGGCGGCCTCCGAGGCGGCAGGCTTCGAGGTGGTGCGCTTCGCGGTCGTCGAGGAGGAAGCGGAGGGCTTCTGGGCCTCAGCCGTCGGGGAGGCAGCTGCGCCAGCGGTCTCGGCGGCTGCGGCCGCTCCGGGTGCGACAGCCGGCTCAGCCCCAGTGGCCTTCGTCGGCGCGGTGCTCTTCGTCGGCGCTTCGGTCTTCGCCGCGGTGCTCTTCGCCGCGGTGTTCTTCGTCGCGGTGCTCTTCGCTGCGGCGCGCTTCGGCGCCGGGGCCTTGGCTGCAGTGCTCTTGGGGGCGGCCTTCTTCGCGGTGCCGCTGGAAGAGGAGGTGCTGCGGGAGGACCGTGTCGAGGTCGAGGTGTTCGAGGATTCCTTCTGCGGCTCCTCGTCAGCTCCCTTGGACTTCGTGGACGCAGCCCCGGAGCGTGCGGCACCGGAACCATTGGTGCGCCCGCGTCGCTCCGCCGCTGCGCGTGCCATACCGGTGGCCAGATCATGAGCGCCGGCACTGCCTCGCTGCGCGCGCTCGGTCTCGCCGACCTTCTCCCCGGAGAAGAACATGTCGACCGGCCGGGGGGAGCTGGAACGTCCCTCGGTCGCATCGGACGGGCGCGTGCGCGTACGAAGCTCCTGCTCAGGCGCAGGCCTCGAACCGGCGCCTGGGATCAGGGCGCCGAGTCCTCGACCGAGTCCTCGCTTCTGCGTCATGGCCATTGTCCTTCCAAGAAATATCGTCGCCATCGGGATGTTGACCGGGTGTGCGCGCGTCTTCGCAGCGGGTCCCGGTCAGGGGAGATCAGGGTGCGGGGCGGGTGTTGAGCTCGTGTGCGGCTGCCCGGTAGGCGAGCGCCCCGCTGGAGGCTGGATCGTAGGTCAGGACGGTCTGGCCGTAGCTGGGCGCCTCGGAGATCCTCACCGACCGCGGGATGCTGGTCTCCAGGGTCTGGTCCGGGAAGTGTTCGCGCACGTCCTGGGCGACCTGAGCCGCGAGGCGGGTGCGGGCGTCGTACATGGTGAGCATGATCGTGGAGACCACCAGGTCCGGATTCAGATGCTGACGGATCAGATCGATGTTGTTCAGCAGCAGCGAGAGACCCTCGAGCGCGTAGTACTCGGCCTGGATCGGGATCAACACCTCACGGGCCGCGACCAGCGCGTTCACGGTCAACAGCCCCAGCGAGGGAGGGCAGTCGATCAGCACGTAGTCCAGCCGCTCGAGCCCCTGCTGATCGCGCTCCTCGAGATGATCACGGATCGCGTTGCGCAGCCGGTTCTCCCGTGCCACGAGCGAGACCAGCTCGATCTCGGCGCCCGAGAGGTTGATCGTCGCGGGCGCGCAGAACAGGCGCTCCATGTCCGGGACCGGCTGGATCACGTCGCTCAGAGGAGCGGATTCCACCAGCACCTCGTACATGCTGGGCACCTCGGCATGATGGTCGATGCTCAGCGCCGTCGAGGTGTTCCCTTGCGGGTCCGCATCGATCACCAGCACGTTCAGGCCGCCCATCGACAGCGCCGCGGCGACGTTGACGGTGGTCGAGGTCTTGCCGACCCCGCCCTTCTGATTCGCGACCGTGATCACACGGGTCTTCTCGGGACGAGCGAAATCGAGACCCTCGAGCTTCTTCCTACGGGCATGGTCCCGGGTGAGCTCACGCATCAGCGGGGTGTCTTCCATCGCGCCGCGCCCCGGGGAGGAATCATCGCGCTTTTCAGCCACGTGCGTCTCCCTTCCTGGTCGCCTTCGCACGGCGACGCACTTGGACCACTGTAGTGGGAACCTCGACCTCGCCCACGCCGTACTGGGAGATGGTGGGATCCACGCCTCCGAGCTTGCTGAGGACCTTCTGAGCGTTCTCGACCTCATCCGCCGCCGAGGAACCCTTCATGGCCAACAGCATCCCGTCCTCGGCCACGAGCGGAAGCGTCCAGCGGGCCAGCTTGTCCAGCGCAGCCACCGCCCGCGCGGTCACCACGTCGAAGGACCGCACTCCGTGCAGCTCCTCGGCCCGGGCGCGGACCACCTCGAGCCCCAGAGCCAGCTCGGCGTCGACCTCCTCGAGCCAGGTGGTGCGGCGCTGCATCGTCTCTACCAGCGTGACCTGCAGGTTCGGGCGGGCGATCGCGATCACGACCCCGGGCAGGCCGGCCCCGGAGCCGATGTCGGCCAGGGTCGTCGCAGTAGGGGCGGCGCTGTCGATCGCGTCGACCATCAGCGCGCAGTTGAGGAGGTGCCGCTCCCACAGCCGGTCCACCTCGCGCGGGCCGATCAGCCCGCGCTCCGGTCCCTGCTCAGCGAGCAGCGTGACGAAGCGCTCCGCTAGCTCGAGGCGATCTCCGAAGAGACGCTCGGCTGTCGGGCGGAGGGAATCGGGAAGGGGCTGCACGGTGCGCCTCAGGATGCCGGGTAGATCACGACGTGGCGGTTCTTGCCATCACCATCGGACTCCGAGCGCAGACCCTCGCGCTTGGCCACGTCATGCACGACCTTGCGCTCGAACGGGTTCATCGGCCGCATCGGGACCGGTTCGCCGGACTCCTTGGCCTCGGCGATCGCAGTCGCGGCGAGTCCCTCGAGGCTGCCCTTGTGCTCCGCACGGAAGCCGCCGATGTCGAGCATGAGGCGCGAGCGGTTCCCGGTCCGGGTCTGCACGGCCAATCGCGTGAGCTCCTGCAGCGCATCGAGCAGCTCGCCCTTGGGCCGGTTCAGGCGGGCCAGCTTGTCGGCGCCGGCGATCTCCACGGACGCCCGGTCGCCATCCACGTCGATGTCGATGTCGCCATCGAGGTCGGCGATGTCCAGCAGCTCCTCGAGGTAGTCGGCGGCGATGTCGCCCTCCTCCTCGAGCCGTCGCATCCGCTCCTCAGTGGTCTCGACGGTCGCCTCCGGATCCTCCGGGTCCTCCGAGGACTGTTCGTCGCCCTCCACGGGGGTGTCAGCAGACGCGCTCCCGGAAGGTGCGGACTCGGCCTCGGTCGCCCCGGCGTCAACGGTCGCGGAATCGGCAGCCACGGAATCGTCGGGTGCGGACACGTCGGCAGCAGTCGCATCAGCCGCAGCCTCGTCGGGCGAGGACGGAGTGGCAGCGGACGCAGCCGCGTCGAGCGGCGCGGTCGACGCCTCCCCTCCCTCGTCGGTCACAGGAGCATCAGCGATGGGGTCATTCAGGTTCATCAGGAGTCCTCCGGAAATGCGGGATGTGGGGTGCTCCCCGGGAGCGGCTGTGCTCCCGGGGGCGAGGTCACTTCTTTCGCTTCTTCTTCGCGCCCTTGTTCAGGGCGTTCGATCCCTGCGAAGGAGGGGGCGGAGTCTCGCCCGCGGCCTCCAGCGCCTTCCGACGCTCCTCGGCGGCCTGGGCACGCAGAGCCCGAGCACGTTCGAGCTTCTCCTCGTCGGAGAGCTTCTTGCCGCTCTTGCCCTTCGAGGGCTGCACCCGGATCGGAGCCTCGGGCTCCGGCTCGGCGGAGATCTTCTTGGGCGGGGTGAAGTCCAGCGGCTTGAGGCCCTTCTTCGCCCGCTTGGCGTTGATGCGCTCGTGCTTCGCCTTCTCGGCCTCGGTGCCGGGAGTGGGGGTCGCACGGATGACGATGTACTGCTGGACGAAGGTCCACACGTTGGTGGTCAGCCAGTAGACGAGCACACCGATCGGCATACCCGGCCCCGTGATCACATAGATGAACGGGAGCATGTACAGCATCATCTTCTGGGTGCTGGCCATGGGGCCCTCGAGGGCCGCCTTGGGCATGTTCTTCATGGTCAGCGACTTCTGGGTGAAGAACGTGACTCCGGACATGCACGCGATGATGAGGCCGGAGACGATCATCGTCGTCATCCCGCCGTCACCGGGCTTCAAGAAGGAATTGGCAATGGTGACGTCGCCGAAGAAGGTCGCGGTGCTCGCGCTCTCCGCGAGCGACTGGGTGAGCGGGCCGAAGCCGTCGCTGCCCTCCGCAGCGGCCTCGGGGAGCTTGTTGAACAGCACCCGGAACAGGCCGAAGAAGATCGGCATCTGCAGCAGCACCGGCAGGCACGAGGAGAACGGGCTGGCGCCGGCGTCCTTGTAGATCGCCATGGTCTCGTTCGCCATCTTCTGGCGGGAGTCCGGGTCCGTCTTTCCCTTGTACTTCTTCTGGACGGCCTGGAGCTCCGGGGAGACCATCTGCATCGCGCGCGAAGCACGGATCTGGCGCACGAACAGCGGGATGATCAGCGTTCGCACCACAACGGTGAGGCCGACGATCGAGAGCACCCAGGTGATGCCCGCGTCCTTGTCCATGAACAGGGACAGCAGCGCATGGAACTTCACCATGAGCCATGCGACGGCCCACTCGATGGGATACAGGGGGTTCATCGGCCTGGTCTTCCTGCCGCACGGATGCGCATGACGTTCATACGAGGTGTCGGCTGTGGTCGGGAATCTGAGATAAGGGTAGGCCCTAGTGGGCCGGGTGCCGCAGTCGGCGTGGATTCGTCCACATGCCGGGGGCGGGGACCGGGTCGGGGCCCCCGCGGGTGAAGGGGTTGCACCGCAGGATCCGCCAGCCGGTGAGCAGCGTTCCCTTCAGCGCACCGTGCACACGCAGGGCGTCCATGCCGTACTGCGAGCACACCGGATCGTAGCGACAGGCGGGCGGCGTATAGGGCGAGATGCCCACCTGATAGCCGCGCACCGGGAGCATCAGCAGCCGGCGAGGCAGGCGGGTGAGGGCATGAATCCCTCGCCGCTGGCTCATCCGGCGTGCTCCAGGCGCCGGGCGAGCTTGCGCTCGGCGGCGGCGAGGGCGGAGTCCACGTCGTCCTTGAGTGCAGCGAACTCCTGGTCCTGGATGCCGGGCAGGGTGCGCAGCACGATCGCCGACCCTGCCGGCAGGGTCGCGAAGTGCGGGCGGACGATCTCCCGCAGCCGCCGTGTGACGCGGTTGCGCACCACGGCGTTGCCGACCTTCTTGGACACGACGAATCCCACGCGGGGTGCTTCTCCTCCCTGCGTCAGCAGGGCGAGATGCACGACCACGTGGGATCGGGCGCTGCGCACTCCACCGCGGGTGACCGCTCGGAACTCGTCACCGGAATGGAGCCGGTGACTGGACCAGCTCACGGTGCCACGAGTGTCACGAGGAGTGCGCCGGGAATCGCCTCGACGAGTCGCCTCAGGCGGAGAGCTCGGCGCGGCCCTTGGAACGACGGGCGTTCAGGATGACGCGGCCTGCACGGGTGCTCATGCGTGCGCGGAAGCCGTGCTTCTTGGCGCGACGACGGTTGTTCGGCTGGAACGTGCGCTTGCTCATGGTTCTCCTCGATCGTGGGCACGGACATGCCCCTCGCGGTGGTCTGTGGTCTGCTGCACGAACGGGAAGTCCGGGCGCACCCGCCGAGGCGGGGCGGCTGCCGAGGTCCGATCCGATGCCGGAGTGGGCCCGCAGTGGATCCGGGAAGCGTATCGGGACGGCGCGCAGCGCTGACTGCACGATGTTAGGCGCGGGGGTGCGTGGGGTCAACGGCTTGAGCCCTCAGGAGGCCGGTTGTGGCCGGATTCTCACTCTTCCCGGGCGTTTCGGGGTGATCGGGCCCGTGGGAGGTGTCTCCCGTCCCGTTGTCCACATCCTCGATCCACAATACAGAAGCTATTGTGGAAAACTGTCCCGACCGCCCGCTCTACCTGTAGGGAGAGACCTGATGAACGAGGCGAATGCCGACGCGATCTGGGAGCGCACGCTCCAGACCCTGCGCCGCGACGACACGGTGTCCCAGCGTGTCATCGCCCTGCTCACGCTCTCCCGGCTGATGGCCGTGGTGGCGGACACCGCGCTGGTCGCAGCGCCTTCTACCTCGGCGAAGGAGCTGTTCGAGCATCGGGTCGCCGGGTCTCTCAAGGCTGCCCTCAGCGAGGCCACCGGGCGTGACATCCGCTTCGCCGTGACGGTGGACGAGTCCCTGCTGCTCGAGGAGGACACCGATTCGCCGGCCTCCCCGCCGTTGACCTCCTCCTCCGCTGCTGGCAGTGCACATTCTGTGGACAGAGATGTGGACAACGCCCCTCACGACCTCCACAACGCCCCGTTCCGCCGCAACGAGGGCTCGATCCTGCCCTCGACCGGACACGTCGGGCGGCCCGCCCTGCCGGGCAGCAGCTCGGCGAGCTCCGCCGGAGGTTCCTCCGCTGCGGACCGCTTCGCCACCCACCCGGGCTACCGCGGCCGCGCCGCAGACGATCCCAGCGCCTACTCCGGTCTGACCGGCCCCTCGGCGCCCTCTCCCGGGCCTGCGCCGCGCCGTCCCACCCGCAACGGCGCCTCGCGGATGGGCGAGGATTCGCGGTTGAACAGCAAGTACACCTTCGACACCTTCGTGATCGGTGCCTCGAACCGGTTCGCGCAGGCAGCAGCGTCGGCGGTCTCGGAGACTCCGGCCAAGGCCTACAACCCGCTGTTCATCTACGGCGGCTCGGGTCTGGGCAAGACCCATCTGCTGCACGCCGTGGGCCACTACGCCCAGAGCCTCTATCCCGAGGTGGTGGTGCGTTACGTCAACTCGGAGGAGTTCACCAACGACTTCATCAACTCGGTGCAGTCCGGCCAGTTCGGCAAGGCTCAGGAGTTCCAGAGCCGGTACCGGGACATCGACATCCTGCTGATCGATGACATCCAGTTCCTGCAGCGGGCGCCGGAGACCATGGAGGCGTTCTTCCACACCTTCAACACGCTGTACAACTCGGACAAGCAGATCGTGATCACCTCCGATCTGCCGCCGAAGGAGCTGGGCGGGTTCGAGGACCGCATGCGCTCGCGCTTCGAGATGGGCCTGATGACCGACGTTCAGCCACCGGACCTCGAGACCAGGATTGCCATCCTGCGCAAGAAGGTCGCGCAGGAGAACACTGGGGAAGTGCCCCATGACGTGCTCGAATACATCGCCTCGCACATCGCCACCAACATCCGTGAGCTGGAGGGGGCGCTGATTAGGGTGCAGGCGCTGCACTCCCTCTCACGGCAGCCGATGGACGTCACCCTCGCCGAGACCGTGCTGAAGGATCTGCTCTCCCACGATGACGGTGCGCAGATCACCGCGTCGACGATCATCGTCCAGACGGCGACCTACTTCGGCCTGTCCGTCGAGGAGATCGTGGGCACCGGTCGCTCCCGCCGCCTGGTCTCAGCCCGCCAGATCGGAATGTACCTGTGCCGAGAGCTCACAGATATGCCGCTGATCCGCATCGGTGACGAGTTCGGTGGCCGCGACCACACCACTGTGATGCACGCGAACAAGAAGATCAGCGAGCTGATGAAGGAGCGTCGGGCGATCTTCAACCAGGTCACCGAGCTCACCGCCCGCATCAAGAGCTCGAGCTCCGCGTCTCGTCAGTGAGGCGGCGCCCGCTCGGAGCGGGCAGCTGGGCCCGGAGAAGAACAGAGCAGGTCAACACGGAGTTCTCCCCAATTGTGGATAACTCTGTGGAAACTGTGGAACTACAGCTGTTCCTGCAGGAGCCGATGTGCACGGGCGAATGACAAGAATTCCCTCGATCAGTGCCTCCATGCACAGCCGACGCACGACGCGCTGACACTCCTCAACGATCCGTCCACGCCGATGGAGATCGTAGTGACCTGCAGTGATGACGGTTATCCACCAGATCCACAGTCGTGAAGAAGAGGACTGTAAGTACTTGCTCGACGGGGATGTGGACGGGGAGGGCTGCTCGGGAGCGACCGCAGAGCCTGTGATTCTGGGTGCTGGGGAACGACAGGAAGCCGGGACCAGGAGGGGTCGGCTCCCGGGGAACACGGCGGGATGAGTGCGCGAGCAGATGTTCTCACCACGGCTGAAGCGGGGTCCGGTGACCATGGAAGTCAAGGATCCTTCCCGGTGTGTCGGCGAGAGTCCTCAGGAACCGATACGCTGTGCTCGGTTCGGCCGCGGCACATGACGCGGTCGATCTGATTCCGTCATTCGACCACTGCGAAGGAGTGGCAACGGTGAAGTTCCACCTCGATCGCGGCGTCCTCGGCGACGCCGTCTCCTGGGCCACCCGTACCCTCCCCGTCCGTCCGGCGATGCCGATCCTGCAGGGGGTGCGGATCGTTGCCGAAGCCGGCGGCGAACTGCAGTTCTCGACCTTCGACTACGAGGTCAGCGCCCAGATCCGGCTCGAGGCCGAGATCGAGCAGCCCGGTGAGGTGCTCGTCCAGGGACGGATGCTCTCCGACATCGTCCGGGCCCTGCCGAACAAGGACGTCTCCATCGCGCTCGAGGGGACCAAGCTCCAGGTCCGCTGCGGCAGCGCCCGCTTCGCCCTGGCGACCCTCCCCGTCGAGGAGTACCCGCAGCTTCCGAGCATGCCCCCGGTGGCCGGCTCCGTCGCGGCGGACGTGTTCGCCGAGGCGATCTCGCAGGTCACCGTCGCGGCTTCGAAGGACGACACCCTCCCGCTGCTGACCGGCGTGAAGGTCGAGATCTCCGGCGAGACGATGACGCTGATGTCCACCGACCGCTACCGCCTGGCATTGCGCGAGCTGACCTGGAACCCGTCGACCCCCAGCACCGAGCTCACCGCCCTGGTCCGAGGCCGCACCCTCCACGAGGTGGCACGCTCGCTCTCCACCGGCGGCAGCGTCGAGATCGCACTGTCCGATGACTCCTCGGCGAACCTCATCGGTTTCGAGGCCGGCGGTCGTCGCACCACCTCCACGCTGGTCGACGGCGATTACCCGCCCGTGCGTCGCCTGTTCCCGGACACCTCGGCGATCACCGCCGTGGTCTCCACCGGCAGCCTGATCGACGCGGTCAAGCGCGTCTCCCTGGTCGCCGAGCGGAACACCCCCGTGCGGCTGTCCTTCACCGAGGGTCAGGTCGCCCTTGAGGCCGGCGCCGGCGACGACGCCCAGGCCAGCGAGGTGCTTGAGGCGCATCTCCAGGGCGAGGACCTCGTGGTCGGCTTCAACTCCGGGTTCCTGCTCGACGGCCTCGGTGCCCTGGGCACCGAGTTCGCCCGGCTCACCTTCACCGACTCGATCAAGCCCTCCGTGATGACCGGTCAGGACTCCCTCGAGGGTGAGCCCGACAACTCGTACAAGTACCTGATCATGCCGATGCGGATCTGAGGGAGGGAGTGCTCCCTCCGTGCAGCTGACCTCGCTCGAACTCACCGATTACCGCTCCTACCAGCGGCTCTCCCTGCCGGTTCAGCCCGGCATCACCGTGCTGGTGGGGAAGAACGGGCAGGGCAAGACCAACATCGTCGAGGCCCTGTGGTACCTCGCGACCCTGTCCAGCCATCGGGTCCCGCACGACGCCGCCCTCGTCCACCGCGGCGAGAGCACCGCGATCATCCGTGCGAGTTTCCTGCGTGCGGGTCGGCCGCTCCAGATCGACCTCGAGATCACGCCGGGCAAGTCCAACCGGGCACGGCGGCAGGGACAGAACATCTCCCGCCTGCGCGATCTGCTCGGCGAGGTCCGGGCGGTGCTCTTCGCCCCCGAGGACCTGGGCCTGGTGAAGGCCGATCCCGAAGGCCGCCGCCGATTCCTCGATGAGCTGCTGTTCGTCATCGCCCCGCGCTACGCCTCGGTCAAGGCCGATTACGACCGGGTGCTCAAACAGCGCGGCAACCTGCTCAAGCAGATGCGGTCGATGCGCCGCGGCGGAAGCGGCCGCAGCGTCGGCGGGCTGGATCCCGCAGACACCGCTGCCTCGACCCTCGAGGTCTGGGACCAGCAGCTCGCCCGCCATGGCGCGGAGCTGCTGCGCGCCCGCCTCCATCTGGTCAACCGCCTGCGCCCCCACCTCGGCTACTCGTACCTGCGCGTCGCCACCGACGAAGGCGCAGACCAGGCGCTGGATCTCCCTCCTGATCAGCGGGGCGAGGTCAGTTCCCCGGCGGACATCCTCTACCGCTCCGAGGTGCTCGACGGACTGGGCACCCTGCCGGGCACCCTCCCCGCCACGCGCGAGATCCACGACCGGATGCTGGAGATGCTCGCCGCCCGGCACGACGAGGAGATCGATCGCGGGGCCACCCTCACCGGACCCCACCGCGACGACATGGAGATCCGGCTGCACGAGTTCCCGGCCAAGGGCTATGCGAGCCATGGCGAGTCCTGGTCGCTCGCCCTCGCCCTGAGGCTGGCCTCCTACGATCTGCTGCGTCTCGAAGAAGGGGATCTCGGTGACGGCGAGCCGATCCTGATCCTCGATGACGTGTTCAGCGAGCTCGACGCCTATCGCCGCGAGCGGCTGGGTCGGATCGTCACCGGTGCCTCCCAGGTGCTGATCACCACCGCCAACGATTCCGACATCCCAGATTCTCTGGACGGCGAGATCCACGTGGTCGAGGTGAGCCTGGGAGAGGCAGTGCCACGTCAGAACGGCGGCGGGCTGTGACGGGCCGTGCCGGTGGAACGAGCCGAAAAGGCGGTGCTGGCCGCGGTGACGGAACTGCCCGTCCCCGCCTCGCGAACCCCTATGACCTGGGCACCTGGTCCGGCGGGAACAGCTCAGCCGCCGAGACTGAGCGCGGATCCACGCCTCCGCCCGCGCGGCGATCTGCGGCGGATCAGTCCGCGACCCGGCCGGGTCGTGACCGCCCGGAGGTCCGCCGGATGCCGGACCACGAGCCGGATCGTGCATCTGGATTCGAGCCGAGCATCCGCTCGTTCGATCCGTACGACGCCGACGACCACACCGCCGACGATTATGCGAACCGCTCTGGCGCTGCCGTCGAGGTGCTCTTCGATCCGCCGCAGCTTCCCACCCCGCAGGATCCCTTCGAGCTCGCCCGGCGCACGGTGAACCGCTCTCGGGCCGCGGCTCGGGACCGCGGACTGTTCCCCATCTCCGCGAAGACGCAGGCCAGGGACGTGCGAGACCGTTCCGGCCGGGCCCCAGGCTATTCTGGATCCCGGCCCGACCCGCGCGATCCGCAGGGGATCGAGAACGTGCTGAAGAAGGTGCTGGGAAACCTCGGCTGGAATGCGGGGATGAACGCCGGGCGGGTGCTCGAGGAGTGGGACGAGATCGTCGGCGAACGGCTCGCCACCCACTGCCGCCCGGTGTCCCTCGACGACGGTGTGCTGGTGGTCAGCGCGTCCTCCTCTGCCTGGGCCTCGCAGCTGCGGATGCTCACTCCCCAGCTGATCACCACGATCGAGGAGCATGTGGGCTCCCATGTGATCTCCGAGCTGAAGGTGACCGGTCCCGCCGCGGCCGAGCGCACCTGGAAGAAGGGCCGCCGCACCGTGACCTGGCGCGGCCCCCGGGACACCTACGGCTGATCGACGTGCTGTGAGGGACGAACGGCAGGAGATCAGCGGATGAGGCAGTGCCTGATCGACATGCTGTGAGGGACGGGGACGATGTCCCGGCTGATGTGATGCGCAGTTCACGCCCCGTCATCTCCCGGCGGCGCCCTGCTACGGTGGCTCCTGACGAGCTGATGAAGCTCGCGTGCACTGGGGTCGGTGAAATTCCGAGCCGGCGGTGATAGTCCGCGACCCGATGGCCTCTGGCCCTCGGCTGACCAGGTGAAACTCCTGGACCGACGGTAAGAGTCCGGATGGGAAGCGCACGCGAACGATGTCCCCGGGCGATCCGCCATCGCGCACCTCGGTGCGCCGTACGGTGACCCCTGGGTGACGTCGTCTCCGCACACCCTTCCTCTCCCTCCGGGACCGCGAGCAGCGGACCGGAGGAGAGACCATGTTGAAGGATGCCGAGCGGCAGGCCCTGCGCCGAGCCCTCGAGATCGCGGCCGATCCCGTGGTGCCCCTGGGCCCGAACCCCCGTGTGGGCTGTGTGCTGCTGAGCCCCGCCGGAGAGGTCCTCGCCGAGGGTCACCATCGAGGCGCCGGCACCCCGCACGCCGAGGCCGACGCCCTCTCCCGCGCGACCGTCCCCGTGACCGGTGCGACCGCCGTGGTCACCCTCGAGCCCTGCAACCATGTGGGCCGCACCGGCCCTTGCGCCGAGGCGCTGATCGAGGCCGGCATCCACCGGGTGATCATCGCCCGCCGCGATCCGAACCCCGTCGCGAGTGGCGGCATCCAGCGCCTGCGCGAGGCCGGGATCGACGTCGTGCTCGACGTACCGGACGATCTCGCCGGCGCTGCGGCAGCCCTCAACCGAGGCTGGGAACACGGACTGCGGCACGAGCGTCCCCTGGTCACCGCCAAGATCGCCCTCACCCTCGATGGCCGCGCGGCCGCCGCCGACGGCACCAGCCAGTGGATCACCGGCCCCGCAGCCCGCGAAGAGGTCCACCTCCTGCGCACCACCTGCGACACCGTGCTGGTGGGCACCGGCACGGCCCGGATCGACCACCCAGCCCTCACGGCCCGTCGGCCCGACGGGACACTGCATCCGCGACAGCCGCTGCGGGCCGTGATGGGCATCGGCGAGGCGCCCACGCTGCCCGCCATCGACGGTGCCGGCGAGGAGATCCGGCTGCTCACCCGCGACCCGTCGGCCGCCCTCGCGGAGCTGTTCGATCGCGGTGCCCGGCATGTGCTGCTCGAAGGAGGGCCCACCCTCGCCGCCGCCTTCCTGCGGGAGGGCCTGGTGGATGAGCTGATCCTCCACCTCGCCCCGACGCTGCTCGGGGCCGGCCGCCCCGCCGTCGCGGACCTCTCCATCACCACCCTCACCGACCGGCTCGATCTGGACCTGGTCGATGTCACTCCGCTGCGCTCACCGGAGGGGCCGACGGATCTGCGCCTCACCCTCCGCCCCCGCATCCGGCCCTCTCCACCAGCCAACTAGCGCCGTCTGACGTGCGACACCTGAACCGCATCGCCTGAACCGCACCGTCAGATTCGCACCGTCTGATCCCCACTGTCTGGTCCCCACCGCCTTACCCATCCCGCCTGACCTGGAAGGACCCTCATGTTCACCGGCATCATCGAAGAGCTCGGCACCGTCGAGTCGCTCACCCCGGGCGCCGATCCCACCCGCCTGCAGATCCGTTCCCCGCACGTGCTCGATGGCATCGCCCTCGGCGACTCGATCGCCGTGAACGGCTGCTGCCTGACCGTGACCGCGCACGAGGGCGAGCTCTGGAGCGCGGACGTCATCTCCACCACCCTCGCCGCGACCTCCCTCGGCGACCTCGCGCCCGGGCACCGCGTGAATCTCGAGCGATGCGTGCGGGCGGGCGGCCGCCTGGACGGCCACATCGTGCAGGGCCACGTCGACGGCGTCGGCGAGGTCAGCGGGCGTGAGGAGGCGGAGGGGACCACCCTGCTGCACCTCGCGCTGCCTGCCGGTCTGGCGCGTTACGTCGTGGCGAAGGGCTCCCTCGCCGTGGACGGCGTGAGCCTCACCGTCGCCGAGATCGAGGGAGACCAGGTCACGATCGGCCTGATCCCCGAGACCCTCGCCCGCACCACCCTCGGTGGCCGCGACGTCGGCGACCGCGTGAACCTCGAGGTGGACGTGCTGGCGAAGTACGTCGAGAAGCTCACCGCAAGCCTGCTGCCCACCACTGAGGAGACCCGATGACCGCCCTGCGCCTGGATCCCGTCGAGGAGGCGATCGCCGCGATCGCCGCCGGTCACGCCGTGGTCGTCGTCGACGACGAGGACCGCGAGAACGAGGGCGACCTGATCCTGGCCGCCTCCGCCGCGACCCCCGCCCTGATCGGCTTCGCCGTGCGCCACTCGAGCGGTCTGCTGTGCGCCCCGATGAGCGGAGAGCGGGCCGACGCCCTCGAGCTGCCGCTCATGGTGCGGGAGAACGCCGACCCGCTGCGCACCGCCTACACCGTGAGCGTCGACGCTAGCGAGGGCGTGACCACCGGCATCAGCGCCTCCGACCGTGCCCGCACCCTCCGGGTCCTCGCCGGAGCGGACACCGTGCCCGGAGACCTCATCCGTCCCGGTCACGTGCTCCCTCTGCGCGCGAAGCCCGGCGGCGTGCTCGAACGTCGCGGCCACACCGAGGCGGCCGTCGACCTCACCCGCCTCGCCGGCCTGCCCGCGGTGGGGATGATCGTCGAGCTCGTCCACGACGACGGCGAGATGATGCGCGGCCCCGCCCTGCGCGAGTTCGCCGACGAGCACGGCCTGGCGATGATCTCGATCGAGCACCTCGCCGCATACCGCAGGCGGGAGGATCAGCCAGCCCTCGAGATCACGGCGCCGGTCCCGCTGCCCACCCCTCACGGCACCTTCCAGGCGCTCGCCGTGCGCGAGGGCACCGCCGAGCACCTGGTGCTGGTGCGCGGAGACGTCACCGCCGGTGGCCCGGTGCTCACCCGGGTGCACTCCGAATGCGTCACCGGGGATGTCTTCGGCTCCCGCCGCTGCGACTGCGGTCCCCAGCTGCAGGAGTCCCTGGCCCGCATCGACGCGGCCGGGCGAGGGGTGCTGATCCTGCTGCGCGGCCATGAGGGCCGCGGCATCGGCCTGGTCGAGAAGCTGCGCGCCTACGCCCTGCAGGACGCAGGGCGGGACACCGTCGACGCGAACCTCGACCTCGGCCTGCCGGTGGACGCCCGCTCCTTCGCCGCGGTCCCCGGCATCCTCGCCCACCTCGGGGTGCGCGCCGTCGAGCTGCTCACCCACAACCCCGAGAAGGCCCACGCCCTGGTGGGCGGGGGCGTCGAGGTCGCCGGCACCACCGACCTCACCACCCATCCGACCCCTGAGAACCTCACCTATCTGACCACCAAGCGGGACCGACTGGGACATCGCCTCCGCGATCTCCCCGACCTCCCCACCACCCACCTCGAAGGAGAGACCGCATGAGCGGCCACGGAAGCCCCACCACCCAGATCCCCCACCAGCCCACCACCCGGCTCGCGATCGTCGCGGCGTCCTGGCATGAGCAGGTCATGGACGGACTGCTCGCCGGCGCTCTGCGAGGCGCCGCCGAAGCCGGCATCACCGCCCCGACCGTCGTGCGCGCCCCCGGCTCCTTCGAGCTGCCGGTGATCGCGGACGCCCTGGCCCGCGAGCACGACGCGGTCGTGGCGCTCGGCGTCGTGATCCGCGGCGGCACCCCGCACTTCGAGTATGTGTGCTCCGCGGCGACGGACGGCCTGAACCGGGTCGCCCTGGATCACGGCGTGCCGATCGGATTCGGCCTGCTGACCTGCGACGACGAGGAGCAGGCGCTCGATCGGGCGGGGCTTGCGGACTCGCGCGAGGACAAGGGCTACGAGGCGGTGGCCGCTGCGCTGATCACCGCGAGCGTGCTGAGAGAGCTGAACGGGAGCGGCGCCGGAGCCTCCTCGGAGCTCCCGCGAGGCTGAGGGGAGCTCCCGCGAGCCCGAGGCTATCGGGGCGTCTGGTGCGAGCACGCCAGGCGCCCCTGTGCCGCGACAGGACCCGGGGAGGGGTACGGGACCCCGTCCCACGGAGGTTGATGTCGAAATCGAGGGGGTTCCAGGCCATCTGAGGGCCGTTCCGGGTCGCGTTGTCCACAGAACTGGCCATGAGAATAGGTTCAGGAGACGATTTCCGCTAGAATCAGGGAGGTTCGGCCGACGTCCTCCGACGTCCTCGTGGACTCGATGCTGTCGGCTCGATCGCCGTGGCCTACGGATGTCTCACGCGCGCACGCGCGCGGGCATCAGTGGGCCGCCTGTGCGAAGAGTCGGCGGTCCCGTCCGCCTGGTCTGCTGAACCACCCTCGGCGCTCTCCCGACCGAGGGACCCTGGACTGCGAGGAGCCACATCAGGTGAGCGACAGCGACCGCCCCATGCCCGATCAGGACGTGCCCGTGGGCACGACGGACCCAACCCCCGTGCCGGGCGAGGGTGCCGTGCCGGTCGAGTCCGGCTCGACGGAGCCCACCGCCGGAGAGCGTGCGGCCCGTGCGCCCGAGCACTACGAGGCCTCGGACATCACGGTCCTCGAGGGCCTCGAGGCGGTCCGCAAGCGTCCGGGCATGTACATCGGCTCCACTGGTGAGCGCGGCCTGCACCACATGGTCCAGGAGATCGTCGACAACTCGGTGGACGAGGCGATGGCCGGTCACGGCGACACCATCGAGGTCACGCTGCTGGCCGACGGCGGCGTGCGCGTGGTGGACCACGCCCGCGGCATCCCGGTGGACATGCACCCCACCGAGGGCAAGCCTGCGGTCGAGCTCGTGCTCACCGTCCTGCACGCCGGCGGCAAGTTCGGCGGCGGCGGCTATGCGGTCTCCGGCGGTCTGCACGGCGTCGGCTCCTCCGTGGTCAACGCCCTGTCCATCCGGATGGAGGTCGAGATCCGCCGCCAGGGTTACGTCTGGCGCCAGGCGTACAGCCGCGGCGTCCCGCTGGCCCCGCTCGAGAAGGGCGAGGAGGCCACCGAGACCGGCACCACCATCAGCTTCTGGGCCGACGACGAGATCTTCGACGAGACCGTCTACGACTTCGAGACGCTGCGCAAGCGGTTCCAGCAGATGGCGTTCCTGAACAAGGGACTGCGCATCACCCTGACCGACGAGCGCCTCCCGGAACAGGGAGACGACGGCGAGGACGACATCGTCGACGTCGAGCTCGAGGCGGAGGGCGCCGAGAAGGACAAGGGCCCCCGCACCATCTCGTACCACTACGAGCGCGGCCTGCAGGACTTCGTCGAGTTCATCAACACCTCCAAGCGGGCCGAGGTGATCCACCCCGACATCATCTCCTTCGAGTCCGAGGACACCGACGCGCACATCAGCGTCGAGGTCGCGATGCAGTGGACCGGCGCCTACTCGGAGTCAGTGCACACCTACGCCAACACGATCAACACCCACGAGGGCGGCACCCACGAGGAGGGCTTCCGCTCCTCGCTCACCTCGATCGTGAACCGCTACGGCCGCGCCCAGGGCCTGCTCAAGGAGAAGGACGCCAACCTCACCGGCGAGGACATCCGCGAGGGTCTGACCGCGGTCATCTCCGTGAAGCTCGGCGAGCCGCAGTTCGAGGGCCAGACCAAGACCAAGCTCGGCAACACCATCGCCCGCACCTTCATGGTCAAGGTGATGACCGATCAGCTCCAGGACTGGTTCGTCTCCCACCCGCAGGAGGCCAAGTCCATCGTCATGAAGGGCCAGGCCGCCGCGGCCGCCCGCGAGGCGGCCCGCAAGGCCCGCGACGCCACCCGTCGCAAGTCCCCGCTGGAGACCGGCGGCATGCCCGGCAAGCTGCGCGACTGCGCCTCGCGCAACCCCGCCGAGTCCGAGATCTTCATCGTCGAGGGCGACTCCGCCGGCGGCTCGGCCGTGATGGGCCGGGATCCGCGCACCCAGGCGATCCTGCCCATCCGCGGAAAGATCCTGAACGTCGAGAAGGCGCGTCTGGACCGGGCCCTGGACAACCAGGAGGTCAGGTCCCTGATCACCGCCTTCGGCACCGGCATCGGCGAGGACTTCGACGCCACCAAGCTGAGGTACCACAAGATCATCCTGATGGCGGATGCCGACGTCGACGGCCAGCACATCTGCACCCTGCTGCTGACGCTCCTGTTCCGCTACATGCGACCGCTGATCGAGCTGGGCCATGTGTTCATCGCGATGCCGCCGCTGTTCCGCCTGAAGTGGTCCAACGCCCCGCACGAGTACGTCTTCAGCGACGTCGAGCGGGACGAGCGTCTCGAGGCGGGCCGCGCGGCGGGCCGTCGGATCCCCCGGGACAACGGCATCCAGCGCTACAAGGGTCTGGGCGAGATGGACTGGAAGGAACTCCAGTCCACCACCATGGACACCAACACGCGCACGCTGAAGCAGGTCACGGTCGATGAGGCCGCCGATGCGGACACCATCTTCTCCGTCCTGATGGGGGATGACGTCGAGTCCCGGCGCCGCTTCATCCAGGAGAACGCCAAGGACGTCCGCTTCCTCGACATCTGATCGTCGGCCCCCGGGGCGGCGCCGGCCCGCCGTGCGCCCCCGGGAGCCCCTGACCCATCGGCCCCACCGGAAAGGCCCTGTGCCCCATGAGTGACACCCCGCAGAACCCAGACGAGACCCCGCGCCCCGACCAGGACCCGAGCCCGGAGCAGACCCCGGGCGAGGAGACCACCCCCGCGCAGAGCGCCGGCATCGGTGGCCAGGAGACGCCCGAGGGCGCCCACGAGATCTCCGCCGAGGAGGCCGCCTCGCGCACGGTCACCCTGGTGGATCCGCTGGACGAGCACGAGGTCGACCGCATCACGCAGGTCGATCTGAATCAGGAGATGCAGCGCTCCTACCTCGACTACGCGATGAGCGTCATCGTCTCGCGCGCTCTGCCGGACGTCCGCGACGGTCTCAAGCCCGTCCACCGCCGCATCGTCTACGCGATGTACGACGGCGGCTACCGCCCCGACCGCTCCTTCTCGAAGTCCGCGAAGGTCGTCGGCGAGGTCATGGGCAACTACCACCCCCACGGCGACAGCGCCATCTACGACGCCATGGTGCGCCTGGTGCAGCCCTGGTCGCTGCGCTATCCGCTGATCCTGGGCCAGGGCAACTTCGGCTCCGCCGGTGATGACGGCGCCGCCGCCCCGCGATACACCGAGTGCAAGATGGCCCCGCTGGCCCTCGAGCTGGTGCGCGACATCGACCAGGAGACGGTCGATATGCAGGGCAACTACGACAACACCGTCGACGAGCCCACGGTGCTTCCCGCCCGCTTCCCGAACCTGCTGGTCAACGGCTCCTCCGGGATCGCCGTCGGCATGGCCACCAACATCCCGCCGCACAACCTGCGCGAGGTCGCCGAGGCCGTGCAGTGGCTGCTGACCAACCACGAGGCCACCAAGCCCGAGCTGCTCGAGGCCTGCCTGCGCTTCATCAAGGGACCTGACTTCCCCTCCGGCGCCACCATCGTGGGCACCTCCGGCATCGAGGACGCCTACCGCACCGGCCGTGGCTCCATCACCCAGCGCGCCGTGGTCTCCACCGAGGAGATCAACGGCCGCATGACCCTCGTGGTCACCGAGCTGCCCTACCAGGTCAACCCCGACAACCTCGCGCGCAAGATCGCCGAGATGGTCAAGCTCGGCAAAATCCAGGGCATCGCCGACATCACCGACGAGACCTCCGGCCGCACCGGCCAGCGTCTGGTCATCACCCTCAAGCGCGACGCCGTCGCGAAGGTGGTGCTCAACAACCTCTTCAAGCACACCCAGCTGCAGGAGAACTTCTCCGCGAACATGCTGGCGCTCGCGAACGGGGTGCCCCGCACCCTGTCGATCGACTCCTTCGTGCGCGAGTGGACCAAGCACCAGATCGACGTCATCGTGCGCCGCACGAAGTTCCGCCTGCGCAAGGCCGAGGAGCAGATCCACGTCTTCCGCGGCTACCTCAAGGCGCTCGACGCGCTCGACGAGGTCATCGCGCTGATCCGCCGCTCCCCGGACGTCGATGAGGCGCGCACGGGCCTGATGAATCTGCTCGAGATCGACGAGATCCAGGCCAATGCGATCCTCGCGATGCAGCTGCGCCGCCTGGCCGCCCTGGAGCGCCAGAAGATCATCGAGGAGCACGACAAGCTGCAGGCCCTGATCGAGGAGTACACCGCGATCCTGGCCTCGCCCGTGCGGCAGCGCGAGATCGTCTCCGAGGAGCTCGCCGAGATCGTGGACCGCTACGGCGATGACCGTCGCACCCAGATCCTCCCCTTCGCCGGAGACATGGCGATGGAGGACCTGATCCCCGAGGAGGATGTGGTCGTCACCATCACGCGCGGCGGCTACGTCAAGCGCACCCGTGAGGACCAGTACCGCGCCCAGAAGCGGGGCGGCAAGGGGGTCCGCGGCGCGTCGCTGCGCGAGGACGACGTGGTCGAGCACTTCTTCACTACGACCACGCACCGCTGGCTGCTGTTCTTCACCAACCAGGGCCGTGTCTACCGCTCCAAGGGCTACGAGCTGCCCGAGGCGCCGCGGGACGCGAAGGGCCAGCACGTCGCGAACCTGATGGCCTTCCAGCCGGACGAGCACATCGCCTCGGTGCTCGCGATCGACAGCTACGAGGACGCCCAGTACCTCGTGCTCGCGACCGAGTCGGGCCTGGTCAAGAAGACGGCTATGTCTGCCTTCGACTCGAACCGCACCGGCGGCATCATCGCGATCAACCTGCGCGAGGTCGACGGCGTCGACGGCACCCGCCCGGACCGCGTGATCGCGGCCCGCGCCGTGAACGCCGACGACGAGATCCTGCTGGTCTCCCGCAACGGCCAGTCCGTGCGGATGCCTGCGGATGACGGCACGATGCGCCCGACGGGCCGCGCCACCAGCGGCGTCACCGGCATGAAGTTCCGCCATGACGACCAGCTGCTGGCCATGGACGTGGTGCGTCCGGACACCTTCGTGGTCACCGTGACCGACGGCGGCTTCGCCAAGCGCACCAGCGTCGACGAGTACCGCCTGCAGGGTCGTGGCGGCCTGGGCATCCGGGTCGCGAAGCTGCCCGACGACCGCGGCCACCTCGTCGGTGCCGCCGTCGTCGAGGAGTCCGACGAGCTGCTGGTGGTCATGGAGCGCGGCCGCGTGGTCCGCTCCAAGGTCGCCGAGGTCCCGGCCAAGGGCCGCACCACCATGGGCGTCGTCTTCGCCAAGCCCGACAAGGGCGACCGCATCCTGCTGGTCACCACCGGCCAGGAGACCGAGGTCGACGACGAGGACGCCGAGGCACCCGAGATCATCGACGCCGACGTGAGCACCGACGCAGCTGGAGTTGCCGAGGCTGCTGAGGTGGCCGAGGGCGCTGTCGACGGCGCAGGCGAGGATGCTGTGGAGATCTCCTCGCAGGGCGCGCCCGAGGGTGTGGCCGACGAGGCTGATGTTCTAGGCTCTGACGAGTCCGACCAGTCGCCGCAGGGCGACGCCGACCCGAACCAGGAGTGACCCGTGAGCACCAGTGAGTCCAGGACAGCCTCCGGGTCCCCCAGCCCGGCCGAGTCCACCACCAAGCTCCCGGCCTTCGAGGACACGTCCTCGCCGGCCGAGTCCCCGATGGGTGCGGGCCGTGGCTCCGCGGCCAAGGGCGCGAGCCGCAGCCCGAAGAAGACCAGTGGGATCGCGAATCCGGCGGAGAAGGAACGTCGCGGCCCCCGCCGTGTGCGCCTGACCCTGGCCCGGCTCGACCCGTTCTCGGTGATGAAGCTGTCGTTCCTGGCCGCGATCGCCATCGGCATCGCGACCGTGGTCGCCGTGGTGCTGCTGTGGAACCTGGTCGAGGCGATCGGCATGTGGGACCAGATCGAAGAGCTGGGTCGCTCCCTGAACGGCGGCGATCCGCTGCCCTTCATGGAGTTCTTCAGCTTCTCGAAGATGACCAGCTACGGCACCATCGTCGCGGTGGTGAACGTCGTGATCATCACCGCCCTCGGCACCCTGCTGGCCTTCCTCTACAACCTGGTGGCGGCGCTGCTGGGTGGATTGAAGATGACCTTCACCGACGAGTGAGGCTCATGGCGGGCCCCGCGTGAGACCGGTGGCTCAGGCGCCCTGAGGGTCGGTGAGGTCGGTGAGGTCGGTGATGTCGGCGAGCTGGGCGGCGAGGTGGGAGAGTGCCGCCTCGGCGGGAACAGTGACCGCGACCCCGTGGGCGCCGGCACCGAGGGAGATCGTGCGCTGTGGGTCACCGGTGAGGTCCATGTCGGCGATCACGGGCCAGGCGGTGATCGACCCGAAGGGTGTGATGGTGCCGCGCTCATAGCCGGTGACCTCCTGGGCGACGTCCTTGTCCGGCATCGACAACCGGTTCACCCCCAGCAGCGCCCGCAGCTTCGGCCAGGAGATCTCACGATCACCCGGGACCAGCACGAACAGGAAGTCCCCCTCGCCGCGACGCACCACGAGGGTCTTGATGATGTCGCGAGGCTCCACCCCGCGAGCGGCCGCCGCCTCGGCGAGGGAGCCCACCCGGCCGTGCCGGGTGATCTCGTAGGTGAGGCCGGAAGCCTCCAGGGCGTCGATCGCACGCTGTTCGCTCATGGTGCCAGGGTAGGCCCGGCTCTCAACCTCGCTCTCAACCTCGGCGGCGCTCCATCCAGTCCTCGGGGCCGTCGAGGGGAGTCCAGCCGGCGCGTTCGTAGAGCACTCGGGCCTCGGCGGAGGCTTTCAGCACGACCCTCGTGAGGCCCAGGGGTGCGAGGTCCTCGAGCACGCCGTCGACGATCGCCGCGCCCAGGCCGCACCTGCGGTGGGCGGGATCCACGACCACGTCGGCGAGCCAGGCGAAGGTCACCCCGTCGGTGACGACTCGGGCGTAGGCGACCTGGTCACCGGTGCGCCCCTGGTAGATCCCGTAGTTCCGGGACCCGGCGATGATCGCCTCCTGAGTCTCCCGGTCACGGCCCTGCGCCCAGTGCGCGTGCTCGAGCAGCAGCTGGTGCACGCGCACCGCGTCGATCCGCCCGGAATCCGTGGAGAACTCGTAGCCGGAGGGGAGCTGGGGAGGCGTGACCATGGGAAGAAGTGTGGGTGCTCGGGCGCCGTGTGTCCCAGGTGTCCTGCTCTGCGGACCATCTCTGCGACGGGCGTGAGGGTGATCGCGGTTCCCTGGGCGGGGTGCACAGACCTCGCTATGGTCGAAGGATGTCTTCCTCCACGATGACCGCCGTCGCTGCTCCCTCTGCCGCTCCCGAGGACTACCCGTGGCTCGGTCCGGCCGTGCGCTCGGCCCTGCTGCGGAGCGAGGGCGTCGTGGAGCTGGATCCGAGCGGCGGCGTGGACGCCCCGAGCGAGCAGCTCGAGGAGGCGCTCATCGACACCGCGGCGATCGAGCAGGCCCTCGCCGCCGACGGGGTGGCCCCGCTGGCCGAGCGCACCCTGGTGGTGGCCGTCGGCTCCAACCAGACCCCGCAGACGATCGCCCGCAAATACCACCGCTCCGGCCGCCGCATCCCGGCGACCACGCCGTTCGTGCGATGCACCGTGCACAACCTCGCCGTCGGGCACGTCGCCCACACCGCTGCACCGGGGTATGTGCCCGCAGCCCCGTACCTCGCCCCAGGGGAGCGGATGGAGCTCGTCGCAACCTGGTTCGACGACGAACAGCTCGAGGTCGTCGACGCCACCGAGCCGAACTACGACCGGGTGCGGCTGTCCACCGACGACTTCCCCCTCACCCTTGCCACCGGTGTGAGGCCTGCACATTTCGATGTCTACGCCTCGCTCTGGGGCGTGATCGCCCGGGAGGAGCAGCCGATCCCGCTGCGCCATCGCCAGCAGGAGATGTTCGACGAACTGGTCGGGCTCACCGGAGATCCGCTGACCCACGGCGAAGCCGCTGAGGTGTGCGCAGCGCTGGCCGCGTCCCCGGAGGCGCTCCATGAGCTGGTCACGGTGCACGAGCTGGTCGTGGGCGACGGCCTGCCCCGCTGAGAGGCGGCTGACTCGCTGAGAGGCGCCTGCCCGTGGGTGCCGCGCAGGCCACGAAGCCGCTCAGGCCACGGTGCCGCGCTCAGACCACGGTGCAGCGCACCGTGTGCCAGCCGCTGGACCCGTCGGGTGCGGGGTTCGCCCGCTCCTCGGTCTGCACCTCGCCCTCGCCGTCGGTCGCGCGGACCATGATGCTGTGGTCGCCGGGGGACGCATCCTCCCAGCGCAGGGACCACTGGACCCAGGTGTCCTCGGAGACTTCCGCGCCGAGCTCGGCCGCGCGCCAGTCGCCGTCGTCGATCCGTACCTCGACCGCCGCGATGCCGCGCTGCTGAGCCCAGGCGGTGCCGCCGAGCATCACGGCACCGCTGGCGTCGGGGCGGAGATCCCCGAAGGAGCGGGGAACGTCCACGCGGGAGGCGATCTTGATCGGCCCGCGCTCGGACCAGCCACGGGTGGACCAGTAGGCGACGTCGTCCGCGAAACGGGTGACCTTGAGCTCGGTGAGCCATTTGGTCGCGGAGACGTAGCCGTACAGGCCCGGCACCACCATCCGCACCGGATAGCCGTGCTCCGCAGGCAGCGGCTCGCCGTTCATGCCCACCGCGATCAGCGAGTCGCGGGAGTCGGTGAGCGCCTCGAGAGGGGTGGAGGCGGTGAACCCGTCGATCGAGCGAGAGAGGACCATGTCGGCCCCGTCCTTGACCCCTGCGCGCTCGAGCAATGTGCGCACGGGGACCCCCAGCCAGATCGCGTTGCCCACGAGATCCCCGCCGACCGCATTGGAGACGCAGGTCAGCGTCAGATTCGTGTCGATCATGGGCTCCGCGAGCAGCTCCTCGAAGCTCAGCGTCAGCTCCCGGTCCACGAGCCCATGTATCCGCAGCTGCCAGGTGGTGGGGTCCACCCGAGGCACCGCGAGAGCGGTGTCGATCCGATAGAAGTCCCCGTTCGGGGTGACGAAGGGCGGCATGCCCTCGAGGTTCACCTGGGCGCCCTCCGGGATCGGGTCCGCGGGGGTGCGCGGAGCGGGGAGCATGAACTGCGCCGCACGCTGAGCCACCTCACGGCTCGCGCTCACCCCGCGGGCGGTGGCGGCGGCGATCACTGCCAGGACGCCCACGGCGCCGATGCCCACCAGTGAGCGGCGCCGCGTCCAGCCGTCGCCGCGCTCCTCGACGGGGGCGTGGACGGTGCGCAGCAGGAACAGCAGAGTGGGCGCGGCGATCACGGTGCCAAGCAGAGTGGGGATGACATCGAGCGCAGAGTTCTGCGCGCGGGTCAGCACGATGATCATCGCGAACACCCCGAGAACCGCGAGGAGGCCGGCGGCGAGGCGCGGCCGGGCATCCCCGAGACGGCCGATCAATGCCGTGAGCACGAGGTACACGGCGATCATCGAGGCGAACAGCACCACCTTGTCCCAGGTGCCGAACAGACCCACCACCAGGTCCTTCACTGCAGGCGGGATGATGTCGACGAAGCCACCTCCGACGGCCACGAAGGGCGCGGAGGAGGAGCTGAAGGCCAGGGAGACCAGCTCCGCGACGGCTACCAGCACCACCCCGGAGATGGTCCCGGCCAGCATCGACCACAGGGGCTGTCGGGCCCGGCGAGGAGCGGCGGGCTGTGTGGCGGCGGACATCACAGCACACCCATCGCGATCGGGGTCATCGTCGGCTGGTCGGAGCCCCCGGCCGGCTCGATGGTCAGGCCGATGCTCGCGCCCTCGCTGATCTCGCCGGTCCTCATCACCGCCGTCGCCGGGTCCTCGATCGTCCCCGCGCTGTGGATGCTCTCGGGACTCTCGATGACCCACAGCTGGTAGTCCTCATCCGCGGGCAGCGCGGGCAGTCCGGCGGACTGGATGATCATGGCCTGCTGATCCTTCGAGTACATGAGGTTCAGGCTGCCGCCGTGCTGGGAGGGGACCGTGAGGTGGGCGGCGTCGGAGGAGGCCATGATCGTCGAGACCAGCTGGCTCTCCTGCTCCGCACCGGCCTGTGCGGATTCCATCGCCGCGAGGGCCTCCAGGGTCTCCTGCTGTGCGCCCCGCTCGGTGCCCCACAGGCCGAAGCCAACGATCGTCGTGACCATCAGCGCCGCGGCCGCGACGGCGAGCCAGCGAGTGCGGGAGCGATAGCGGTCCAGGGGGATCACAGCAGCGTCGTGCCCGGCAGAGTTGTGCTCAGCGGCGTCGCGCCCAGTGGGGTTGTGCTCCGCAGCGTCGTGCTCGGCCGCGGAGGCGCTCTCCGTGCGGGTGTCCGGCTCGACGGCTGAGTGCGTGGCTGTGCCTGTGCCTGTGCCTGTGCCTGTGCCTGTGTCTCTGTCGCCTGTGGAGACGTCCTCAGCCGGCTCCGGCGAGAGCTGGCGGGTCTGGGAGATCTGCGCCATCAGTGCGCGCTTGAGCTCGGGTCGGGGAGCCTCGCGCTCGAGGCTCCCGGCCAGCTCGCCGGCGGTCTCCTCGAAGGAGCGTGCCTCGGCCGCGGCCTCGGGATCCTTCGCGAGGAACTCCTCGAGCAGGGCGCGCTCCTCGGCATCCAGGGCGTTCAACGCCCAGGCACCAGTCATGTCATGCTGCTGATCGTTCACGAGGTCACCCCCAGGCTGTCGCGGAGGACGATCATTCCGTCCCGGATTCGTGTTTTGGCCGTCCCGACGGGGATGTCCAGAAGTTTCGCCACCTCCGTGTGGCTGTAGCCGCCGAAGTAGGCGAGGCGGATCGCATCGGCCTGCAGCCCGCTCAGCGAGCCCATCGCTGCCTGCACGCGCTGTGCCTCGACCCTCATGATGCCCTCCTCCTGCACGTCGACGACTTCGTCCTGGATGATCCGCAGCCCCTCCTGGGAGTCGCGGCGCCGAGCGGCGGCGCTGGAGCGGACCGTGTCCACCGCGCGGCGGTGGGCGATGGTGCAGATCCATCCGTGGGCGGATCCGCGCCGAGCATCGAACCGCGGGGCCTGCTTCCAGATCTCCACGAACACCTCCTGGAGCACTTCTTCGCTGATCGACACATCCCTCACCACGCGCTTGATCAGTGAGAACAGCAGCGACGAGGAGTCGTCGTAGAGACGGGAGAAGGCATCCTCGTCACCCCGAGCGACGCGGGGCAACAGCTCGGAGAGAGTGGGCGCGGCGGGAGCTTCCGCCACGTACCTTCCGCTATTGGTCTCCGGCGGTCGCCGTCGCTCGGCTGATGTCTCGGGAGGGTCGTGCACCATTCACAGCTCCTTCGAGGACCGGTCGAGCGGGCGGAGGTCATCGGGTCGATGCTCCCGCCCGCTCACCGCGTCTCCACAGTGTGCGCTGATATCAGCTGGCGTCCGCCATCGACGGAGGCATCAGAACGGTATCGACCAGGTAGACGGTCGCGTTCTGGGTCTTCACGCCGCCGCAGATCACGGTGGATCCATTGACCATCAGATCGTCGCCGCTGCCGGTCACCTCGACCTCTTCGCCCTGCACGGTCGTGTGCGTGCCGGCGATCTCGTCGGGGGAGAGCTGCCCGGGGACCACGTGGTAGGTGAGCACGGAGGAGAGACCCTCGGCGTCACCGGCCAGGGCGTTCAGATCCGCCTCGGGGACTGCCGCGAAGGCGTCGTCCACCGGCGCGAACACGGTGAACTCGTCTCCATCGAGGGTATCGACGAGGTCCACGTCCGGGTTCAGCTCGCCGGAGACCGCTGAGGTCAGGGTGGTGAGGATCGGGTTGTTCGAGGCCGCCACGCTCAGCGGGTCCTGGGACATGCCCTCCACGGAGCCGGCGCCGTCCGGCACCATCGCGGCATAGTCCGCGCAGCCGGCGCCGACGAGATTCGCCGCGGGGTCCATGTCTCCGCCGCCGTCGGACGTCATCCCGCTGTCCTCGCTCTGCGTGGACGCGGGCTGCTCTCCGCCGTCGGCAGAGGTCGGATCATCGGTCATCCCGCCGGAGCATGCGCTCATCAGCGCGACGGTCGCCGCCAGTGCCCCGAGTCGGGGAAGGATCATGCGAGTGTTCATGGCGATCTCCTTGGTGATCCTGCTGTCGAGCTCGGAGGACCCGAGCACCGGACCTCCTCGGAAGGGGGTCATGCCGGAAGTTCGGAGCCGGACGGCGACCGGATTGGAGGTATTTCGCCGAGGCGTGCGGTGTCGTTGCCCGGACCGGTCCAGCGATGGGTCCGCTGTGACCTCGGAAACACCCGGTCGGACGGGTTGGACGCGGTGGCCTGCGTCGCGGTAACGTAGTCCGTCGGTGGCTGACACCGGTACGCTTCGGAGATCAGCCCCCATGGGCCTATAGCTCAGTCGGTTAGAGCGCTGTCCTGATAAGACAGAGGTCACTGGTTCAAGTCCAGTTAGGCCCACTTCGAGGATCGGAGGAACGTATGAAGAAGTTCATCACCGCCGCCGTCGTCCTTCTCGGGACGTCGATCGCCGGGATCCTCACCTGGCGGAAGGTCGAATCTGACCGCATCCGCAATGATCTGTGGAGCGAGGCGGAGCGCGTTTCCGCCGAGCAGGACGCGTCTGCTGCGAAGCAGGCTCAGCCGGCTCCCGCAGCTCGCGCCTGATCCACGGCCTGCCGCTGCGTGCGGCGGTAGGATCGGGACAACCGAATATGGGGACTTAGCTCAGTTGGTAGAGCGGTAGCTTTGCAAGCTTCAGGTCAGGGGTTCGACCCCCCTAGTCTCCACAAGTGAAGACGTACTAGAACACCTGACATCGCTAGACGTTGATGTTGGTGCGAGGGCGGCGAACGGCTCGGAGAGCCGGATCGTCGCCCTTTCGTCTTCGCTGATCTCGATCCCGTCAGTGAGTGCCTGGTTGGCGAGTCGTTTGCCATGGTCGTTGGTGCGGGCGTAGAGGGTCGCGCAGTCGACCAGCAGGCTCAACGCGGTGGCGAGTTGCTTGCGGGCACCAGCGTGCTGGTCGTGTTCGCTGGCGAGGCGGCGGTCGATGTCGGCCAGTCCTGCGCGGATGCGGTCTTGGTGGCGCTTGAGGGTCTCGAGGTCGATGGCGTCGGCGAAGTGCGCGGCGAGGAGCTTGTCGCTCTCGTTCTGGAGACGGCGGCGGTTCTCGGTCAGCTCGGCGAGTTCTTGGGAGCGGGAGGCGAGTCGTTCGTCGAATGCGGCTTCGACTTGTGCGGCGAGGGCGGTGTACTCGTCTTCGGTGATCGCGATGTCTTGGTAGCAGTCGGCGACGAGTTGTTCGGCGACCCCGACCGGGACGGCGCGGCGGGTGCAGTTCTTGCGTTTGGAGGCGCGGCCGGAGCAGACGTAGTAGGCGTACCGGATGCCTTGCTTGTTGGCGGGGTAGTCCAGTTGCATCCGTGACCCGCACGCCCCGCAGAACAGGGAGCCTTTGAGGTAGTGGTCGTGGGTGCGGCGTCGTTCGGAGGCGATCTTGCGTGCGTCGAGCAGGGTCTGGACCTGCTGCCAGGTGTCGATGTCGATGAGTGGTTCGTGGGTGCCGGGTTGTTCGGCTCCTTTGTAGCGGACGATGCCGATGTAGTAGGGGTTGCGCAGCAGCTTGAAGAACCCTGAGCGCGCCATCGGCCCGGAGGGACGTTTCGGGGTGGGGACGGTGGTGAGTCCGCGGGCGGTGACCTCGGCGAGCAGGTCCACTACGGTCCGCTCGCCGGTGGCGTACTGCTTGAACACCCACCGGATGAGCGGGGCGCGGTCGGTGTCGATCTCCACGGTGCGGTACTCGCGGCCTTGCTCGTCGCGTTTGCGGACGTTGAGGTAGCCGATGGGTGCGCGCATCGGGGTGCCGCCGGTCTCAAACTTCTGGGTGAGGCCTTTGGTGACTTCGGTGGCGAGGTTCTTGGAGTAGAACTCCGCGATGCTCGACATGATGCCGTGCAGCAGCATCCCTGAGGGGGTTTCGTCGATGTTCTCGGTCGCGGACACCAACGTGACCCCGGCCTGCACGAGGCGGCGGTGGATCTCCACGTCATCGAGGCGGTTGCGGGCGAGACGGTCGACCTTGTGCACGATGCAGAAGTTGACTTGGTGGGTCGCGATGTACTCCAGCATCCGCTGCAAGTCCGGGCGGTCGGCCGAGCGGGCGGATTCGCCGGCGTCGACGAACTCGGCCACCACCCGTGCGCCGAGTGACTCGGCTTTGCGGGCGTTGGCCTCACGCTGTGCCGGGATCGAGAACCCCTCGTCGTGAATCGGCCCAGGTTTGATGCCGTTGCTGTTTGAGTCCGAGAGGATGGACAGC